>NZ_JBSHDN010000025.1:0-49499 GCF_053616335.1 Nocardiopsis sp. NPDC055824 | reverse complement strand
GCCCCCCGGGGGCCCCCGCCCGGCCCGGCCGCGCGGCCCCCGCGGCCCCCGCCCGCGGGGGGGCCCTAACCCCGCCGGTCCCCGCGCCCAACCAGGGGGGGGGCCCAAACCCCCCACCGCCCCTTCCCCGTATCCGATTCCCTGTGTCCCCGTGTTCCCCTCGCGCCCCATGGCAACCGACGGACGGCCCGGCCTCCGCGATCCCGCTCCGCGGCGGCCCGGACGCCGTCCTGTCGGGCCGGCGGGGCCCGCCTCAGACCCCGGCGGTCTCCTTCTTCTTCGGGTCGCCCGGGCCGCCGTCCTTGCGCGCGCGCTCGCGGTTCTCCGGGCGGAGCGTGGAGTCCTTGCGCAGGAACCACGTCAGCTGGGGTTCGACCGCCCACTGCATGCACTTGCGCACCCACGGGGTGCACAGCAGCAGTGTCAGGGCCGCCGCACCCGCGGCGGTGATCGCCGTGCCCGTCGGCCCGCCCACCACGTCGTACCAGGGCGAGGCCTTGAGCAGGAGCAGGACCACCGAGTGGCCGAGGTAGATGTAGAGGGTGTACGCGCCCAGGGAGGTGAACCAGGTGCGCTGCTTGGGCGTGAGCGCCAGCACCGCGACGGTCATCAGCAGGGCCAGGCCCATGAAGGCGAGCCGGATCCCGAAGCTGGGCAGGAGCGGGTCGATGTCCCGGTCGGTGAGGCTGTCCTTCCAGAAGAGCCAGTCGCGGCTCAGCCGGTCGGAGATGGGCACGGCCAGCACGGCCGTCATGCCGAGCACGAACACGGACAGGATCCGCACCCACAGCCGGTCCAGGAGGGCGAAGTGCTCGCGCCGCAGGCTCAGCCCCAGCACGAAGAAGGGGAGGAAGCTGACGACGCGGCCCATGGAGAGCGTCTCGCCCAGGCTCGCGGTGGCGCCGAACATCGAGACGACCACGGCGATGAGCACGGGCCAGCGCAGCTGCTTCCAGACCGGCACGCTCAGGCGCCAGAGGAAGAGCGCGACCAGGAACCACAGGGTCCAGGTCGGCTTGAGCACCGAGGCCGCGTCGGGAAGGCCGCCGCGCTCGAAGAAGTAGATGGTCTGGTGGATCGTCCAGAAGATGAGGTACGGGACGGCCACCGTCAGGACCAGCTTCTCCACGCGGTTCGACGAGGCGTCGAAGGACCGCGACAGGTACCCGCTGATCATGATGAACGCGGGCATGTGGAAGAAGTAGATCCAGTAGTACAGGGCGCCCGTGGGCCCGTGGTCCCTCAGGGGCTCGATCGCGTGGCCGACGACGACCAGCGCGATGAGGATGAACTTGGCGTTGTCCAGCCGGGCGTCGCGCCCCGGTGCCTGGACGGTCTCGGGGGCGGGACCCCCGGTGGTCGCGCCCTGCCCGGGTTCCGGAGGGCGGGAGGCCGGACTGGTCATGGATGAGGCCACGAGTGGACTCCGTAGATCACTGTTTTCTCGGGCGGGTTCGTGGTCCGACGGACCCCGTGGAAGGGGTCTGGGCCGGCCTCGGGGGCCGGGGCTCGGATGAGAGGGTGCCGCTTGGCGCGCGAGGGGAGGCACCGGAAGGTCGGATGAATCAGCATGTGCTGCGTTACCTTACTGTGATGTTGCAAGGTACGCCAGCGGTTCTCCCAAATCTGTGGAAAGTTCCCCGGGTCCTTCCGTACGCACGGTGAGGACGGGACGAGCGGGACACACGTAATGTGACCGGCTCGGGCGGGGATGGCTTTCCGTGTGCAGACCCTAACCCATCTGCGGGACCGTGGCGGACGCTGGGTGAACGTGTCGGTGTGTGGCCGTGACGACCGCGCCGCTAGGCTGAGCCGTCAGGCAGTGCCCGTCCAGTCGAGATACGGAAGAAGGCGGTGGAAACCGTGCCGCACGCGGTGGACCCCGACCGTGCAGCCCAGCACGGGAGCGTGGTCATGCGACTCCTCGACGAGCTCTTCCCGCTCGTGGAGGGGTTCTACGTCGATCTGCACAAGAACCCGGAACTCTCCCACGCCGAGCAGCGGACCGCCAGCGGCGTCGCCGAGTGGCTCACCCGGACCGGGTACGAGGTCCACAAGGGGATCGGCGGCACCGGTGTCGTGGGCATTCTCCGCAACGGCCCCGGACCCACGGTGATGCTCCGCGCCGACATGGACGCGCTCCCCCTGGAGGAGAAGACCGGCCTCCCGTACGCGAGCACGACCCGCGCCCCCGACGAGGACGGCGTCGAGGTCCCCGTCATGCACGCCTGCGGACACGACGCCCACACCGCCTGCCTCGTGGGAGCGGCCGACCTCCTCTCCGAGACCCGCGACGAGTGGGCCGGCACCGTCATGATCGTCGCCCAGCCCGCCGAGGAGACCCTCGACGGCGCCCAGGCGATGCTCGCCGACGGCCTCTACGACCGCTTCGGCCGCCCCGACGTCATCCTCGGCCAGCACCTCGGCCCGCAGCCCGCCGGACTCATCTCCCACCGCGCCGGGATCATCCTGGGCGCCTCGCGCGCCTACCGGGTGCGCGTGCACGGCGAGGGCGGCCACGCCTCCCAGCCGCACACCACCGTCGACCCGGTGGTCATCGCCGCGAACATCGTCACCCGCCTCCAGGGCGTGGTCTCCCGGGAGATCAGCCCGAGCGAGATGGCGGTCCTGACCGTCGGCAGGATCCAGGCCGGGACGAAGGCCAACATCATCCCCGACGAGGCCTACCTGGAGATCAACACCCGGGCCCTCAACGACAACGTCGCGGACCAGCTGGAGTCCGCCATCGAGCGGATCGTGCGCGCCGAGGCCGCGGCGTCCGGGGCCGCCCGCGAGCCCGACATCGAGATGTTCGTCTCCTGCGGCGTCACCCGCAACGACGCCACCTGCTCGGCGGAGGTGGCCGCGGCCCACCACGCCTACTTCGGCGAGGACTACGTGATCCACCTGCCGGACCCCTCGCCCGGCACGGAGGACTTCAACTACTTCGGCCTCCCCGGCGACCCCCAGCCCATCCCGTACGTGTTCTGGTTCGTCGGCGCCACGCCCCACGACGTGTGGGAGGCGGCGCCCGGCGACACCCCGTACGAGAAGATGGGCAACGTCCCCAGCAACCACTCGCCGTTCTTCGCGCCCGCGCGCGAACCCACCCTGCGCGCGGGGCTCGCGGCGATCACCGTCGCCGCCCTGTCCTACCTGGGCGCCGACGGGGCGCAGGGCGGGGCCTCCTCGGCCCCGGCCGGCGCGGCCTTCCCGGGGCCGGCCCCCGACGCGGTCCACGAGCCGCGCGCGGTCGCCGGAGACCCGGTCGACCCGTTCGGCGGCGCCCCCGCCCGGGGCGAGACCGCCCCGCAGCCGGCGGCCCCGCTCTCCGACCCCCTGTCCGACCCGTTCGGTCCGCCGCAGGGCCTGCCCGCCCCCGGGGGCCGCCCGGCCCAGGCGGGGCCGCCCGAGCCCAACGACGCCTACGACAGCGCGTTCCTGGCCTCCTCCTGGCCCGACCCCGCGCAGGACCCGGCCAAGTCCACCTACGACGCCGACATGGACGCCGTGATGGGGGCGCAGGACGACGAGCTGCGCGACGAGTGGCGCAGCGACAAGGCCGAGGAGTCCACCCTGTCGACGGACATGGCCTCGATCCTCGACGACGACGGCGTCCCGCAGGGCCCGCCCCAGGGACCTCCCGCGGGACCGTCCTACGGCGGTCCGCCGCCCCGGGGCAGCGCCCACCACGCTCCGCCGCCCCACGGGCCCGACGACGACCTGCCCGACGCCGAGTACCGTCTCTGACGGCGGATGGGGCACGGCCCCTGGCGGTGGGCCGACCGCCGCCTGCGCGGGTCCCTGCGCCACCCCCGGGAGATCCCCGTCCTCGTGGCCTGCGTCGCGGTGACCGTGTTCGCCGTGGTGGGCGCGGTCAGCCGCGCCTACTCCGGCGACCCGAACGAACCGCTGCTCCTGCTCAGCCTGCCCGCGCTCGTGTACTTCGTGCGCGGGCAGCTGTACGCCAGGCAGAGGGTCAACGGGGTCCGCATCACCGAGGACCAGTTCCCCGAGGCGTACCGGATGGTCGTCGAGGCCGCCGCCGCGTTCCGCATGCCGCAGGCGCCCGAGGCGTACGTCGTGCTCGGCAACGGCGTGATCAACGCCTACGCCTCCGGGCACGGGTTCCGCCGCTACGTGGCGATCAACAGCGACCTGTTCGAGGTGGGCGGACGCCTCGCCGACCCCGACGCCCTGCGGTTCGTGATCGGGCACGAGGTGGGGCACATCGCGGCGGGCCACACGTCGTTCTGGCGGCACTTCGGCGTCTCGGTGGCGAACGTGATCCCCGGCGTCGGCAGCTCCCTGGGACGCGCCCAGGAGTACACGGCGGACAACCACGCCTACGCGTTCTGCCCCGAGGGCATGCAGGGGCTGAGGGCCCTCGCGGTGGGCAAGTACCTGTACCCGTCGGTGGACTTCGACGACATCGCCGCGCGGGCGCGGACCGACACGGGGTTCTTCGTGCTCCTGGTCAACCTCCTGTCCAGCCACCCGGTGAACACGTTCCGGTTCGCGGCGCTGGCCGACCGCAGCCGCCCGGGGCGCGTCTTCTAGGCGCCGTGCCGTTCCCCGGCCCCGAGGGGCGTCCGGGCCCGCCCGGCGGGGAGGCGGTCCGGCCGCGTGCGGCGGCGCGGGCGCCCGTCCGCCCCCGGGGAGGGGCCGCCGCGCGTCAGCCCCGGCCGGCCCGGGACAGCCTCGCCGCCGCCTGCGGCGGCAGCGGCTCGTGGCGCAGGTACTCCCGGGTGAACACCCCGGTGCCGTGCGAGACCGACCTCAGCTCCACCGCGTACCGGGTGATCTCCAGCTCCGGGACCTCCGCCCGCACCACCGCCCTGCCGCCCGACGCCGTCCCGGTGCCGACCACCCTGCCCCGCCGGGCCGACAGGTCGCTCAGGACCGGGCCCAGGTAGGAGTCGTCCACCTCCACCGCCACATCGGACACGGGCTCCAGCACCGCCAGCCCGCCGGCCGCGGCGGCGTCCCTGAGCGCCAGGCGCCCCGCCTTCTGGAAGGCCGCGTCCGAGGAGTCCACCGGGTGCGCCTTGCCGTCGTACAGCGTCACCCGGATGTCCACCAGCGGATACCCGGATTCCACGCCGTCCGCCATCTGGGCGCGGACGCCCTTCTCCACCGACGGCACGAACTGCCGGGGCACCACGCCGCCGACGGTCTCGTCCACGAACTCCAGGCCCGAACCCGGGGCCAGCGGCTCCACCCGGATCCGGCAGACGCCGAACTCGCCGTGCCCGCCGCTCTGCTTCACGTTGCGGCCCAGCCCCTGGGCCGGGACCGCGAAGGTCTCCCGCAGCGGGACCCTCACCCCACCGGTCTCCACCCGCACCCCGTGCCGGTGCTCCAACCGGTCGAGGGCGGCGTCGAGGTGCGCCTCGCCCAGGCTCCACAGCACCATCTGGCGGGTCTCCGGGTTCACCTCGACCCGCAGCGACGGGTCCTCCGCCACCAGCCGCGCCACCGCCTGCGAGAGCTTGTCCTCGTCGGCGGAGGACGCGGCGGCCAGCGACACCGGCAGCAGCGGCTGCGGGAACCGCCACGGCGACACCCGCAGCGGGCGGCCGGGATCGGAGAGCGTGTCGCCGGTGCGTGCGTCCGGAAGCCTCGCCACCAGGCACAGGTCCCCGGCGACGGCCCGTCCGACGGGTCGGCTCCCCCGCCCCAGCGGGACCGCCAGGGCGCCCGCGCGCTCGTCGTTGCCGACCCGGTCCAGCTCGACCGTGCCCGTGAGCCCGCAGGGGACCCCGTGGCCGTGCAGGTGGACGGCGGAGTCCGGGGTCAGCGTCCCCGAGAACACGCGTACCAGGCTCACCCTGCCCACGTACGGGTCGGCCGCCGTGCTGAGGACCTCCGCGACGAGCGGGCCGCCGGGGTCGCAGGACAGCCCGGGCACCGGCCTGCCCTCCGGGGTCGCGACCGAAGGGAACGGGCGCCGCGTGGGGTCCGGGCACGACAGCGGCAGCTCGTGCAGCAGCTCCCGCACGCCCACGCCCGTGGTGGTGCTGACGGCGATGACAGGGTGGAGGCCGCCCGCGGCGACGGCCTTCTGGAGGTCCGCGACGAGCAGGTCCGGGTCGAGTTCGCCGCCCTCCACGTAGCGGTCCATGAGGACCTCGTCCCCGCTCCCGGTGATCACCTCCTCGACCAGGGCCTCCCGGAGCGGTCCCGCGGCCTCCCGGACCCGGTCCGGGACCGGGCGCGGGGCGGGGGACGGCGCCGTCCCGCCACCGGTCCCGCTTCCCGCAGGGGAGCCCTGGCAGTCGTGGTAGCGCTCGGAGACGAGCCCCCAGAGGCCGACCACGCGGCGGTCGTCCCCGCTCCCCTCGTAGGCCGGGAGGTAGGCGGGGCGGACGCCGGGGCCGAAGGACTCCCGGCACCGGGCGACCACGTCGTCGTAGTCCGCGCGGGGGTGGTCGATCCTGGTGACGGCCACGGCCCGGGGCATGCCGATCGCGGCGCACTCCTCCCAGAGCACGCGCGTGCGGCCGTCCACGCCGTCCAGGGCGGAGACGACGAACAGGGCGGCGTCCGCGCCGCGCAGCCCCGCGCGCATCGCCCCGATGAAGTCCGCGTACCCGGGGGTGTCCAGCAGGTTCACCTTGACCCCGTCGACCGTCACCGGGTTGAGCGTCAGGTGGACCGACCTCTTCTGGCGGACCTCGACGCCGTCGTGGTCGCTCGCCGTCGTCCCCTCCTCCACGCTGCCGGGGCGGCCGATCTCCCCCGCGGCGACGAGCAGCGCCTCGACCAGGCTCGTCTTCCCGGCGCCGGGCGGACCGACCAGCGCGATGTTGCGGATGTCCTGGGGCCTGTCGGCCTCCGGCACGTGTACGGCTCGGTCTGCCATCCCTGCTGCCCAGCCCTTCGGGATCCGTGGGGCGGTGGTCACGGCGGGCCGGACGTCACCGTCCGCAAGGTGACCTGTGACACTTCTACCGTCACTCTTCCCGGGCTCAACGGCAAGGGGGCGGCGGCTTCGGAATCCGGCATGTGCACTATGACGTGTTTCGGACCCCTACTATTGCCCCGTGCCATGGTCGGAGACTCTTCCTCACTTCAGTTTCGCCGGGACCGTCCTCACGGTCCTGCTGCTCCTCTTCGCGGCGGTCGGCGAGCCCCTCCTCGGCAGGAAGGCCTTCACGTGGCTTTCCGGCAGGCGGGGCGGTGACGTACGCGCGCTGACACAGGTGCACGCCGTCACCATGGCGGTCCACGTCCTCTGGGGCCTGGTCGTCCTCCTCGTCCTGCTGCTCTCGCCGGACCTGCTCCCCTCGGACCTCGGGCTGAGGCTGCCCGACGCCTGGGGGCCGGTCGTCGGCGGCGCGGTCGGGGGCCTGGTCGCCCTCGCCGCGATGTGGGTCCTGGTCAACGGGCTGCCCGTGAACCTGCCGGGGACGGCCGGACGCTCCTCGCGCAAGGGCGGGGGCCGACGGGCCGCGGGCGGCCGGCGGGGGCGCGGGAACGGACGCGCGGACCTGCCCGGAGCCCGGGAGGGGGCCTCTCCGGGAGACCCGGAGGGGCCTGAGGACGCGGAGCGGACCGGGCCCGGCGCGGACGCCGGGAACCCGGCCGCGGGCCGACGGGCCACCGGACACCGGGGGCGCAGGGCCGCCGCGGCCCCGATGACCCTCCCCGAGCCGGAGCGCGGGCGCGGGCTCCTCGTGCCGCGTACCACCGCGGAGCGGGCGATGGCGGGCGGAGTCGCCGTCACCGGGGGCGTGTTCGGGGAACTGCTGTACCGGGGCCTGTTCATCGCCCTCGTCGCGGGTCTGGGGGCGCCGCTGTGGATGGCGGCCGTGCTGTCGGTCGCCCTCTTCTCCGTCGCGCACCTCTACCAGGGCTGGTGGGGCCTGGTCAGCGCCGGCACGTCGGGAACCCTCTTCACGGTCCTGTACCTGGGCACGGGCAGCATCTGGGTGCCGGTCGTCGTGCACGTGGCGCTCGACCTGCGCTCGCTGGTCTTCCCGCCCCCCGCCGTCCGGGAGGAGGGCGAGCGCCTCCACGAGGACTACGGCGACGACTACGAGGACGACTACGGCGACGACTACGAGGACGGGTACGGGGACGCCGGCTACGAGGACGGGTACGGGGACGCCGGCTACGAGGACGGGTACGACGGGTACGGGGACGGGCCCGCCTCCGGCGGCACCGGGGCGGTGCCCCCGGTCGGCGACGAGCTCCCGGCCCCCTCGGAGCACCACCACCTGACCCCGCCCGGCGGGCACGGAGGCACCCCGCCGCACGGCGCCCGCGCCTTCGGGGCGCCCCCCGCGCAGGGCCACCGGGCGGACGGCTCCGCGCAGGGCGGGCCGGGCCCCGGCGGCCCGCCGCCCCCCGGAGCGGCGGCAGGCGCAGGTGGGACCGCACTGAACGGTGGGCCGTACGGTGACGCGTCGGGCGGGTGGGAGGGTCCGGCTGTCGGCGGGACCCCCGCGCACGGCGCCCCGTCCTGGGACGGTCCGGTCCAGGGCGGTCCGGTCCAGGGCGGTCCGGTCCAGGGCGGGCCGGTCCAGGGCGGGCCGCGGCACGGCGGCGACCCGGCCGGACAGGGGTGGAACGGGCCGTACGGCGGCGGGCCAGCGCACGGAACCCCCGCATGGGGCGGGCCCGCGCCGACCGGCGGCGCCGCGCACGGCGCCCCGTCCTGGGGCGAGGCGTCCGGGCACGGCGGACACGGTCCGTCCGCCGCGGACCCCTACCGCAGGGACCCCGGCCCCCACGGCGGGCCGGGCGGCGCGCACGGCCGCGCCCCGGAGGCCCCGGAGCACGGCGGACGACACCTGTACCCCGACGAGTGGATCGAGCACAGGTACGGCGACGGGGGCCACAACCGGGGGCCGGACGCCGGCCCCCGGACGTGATCGGGCACGATGGAGGGGTGTCCGATGCCATTGACGCCCCCGTCGACCGTCCCCGCGAGAGCCGGTTCCGGCTGACCACGGCGGACGGGGTCGGGATCGACGCCGTGCTCCTGCACGGCACCGGGTCCCGCACCGCGGCGGTGGTCCTCGCCAACGGGTTCACCGGTACCCACCGGAGCCCGTACACGCGCGCCATCGCGGAGGCGTTCCTCCCCGTCGGCGACGTGATGACCTTCGACTTCCGCGGCCACCACGGCTCCGGCGGGCGCAGCACCGTCGGCAACGAGGAGATCCACGACCTGGAGGCGGTCGTCGCCCGCCTGCGGGAGCTCGGCTACACGTCCGTCGCGGCCGTCGGGTTCTCCATGGGCGCCGCCGTCGTGGTACGCCATGCCGCCATCTACGGCGGGATCGCCGCCGCGGTCTCGGTCAGCGGCCCCAGCCGCTGGTACTACCGGGGCACGCGCAGGATGCGCCTGCTCCACCTCGGGATCGGGCGCGCCGCGGGCCGCTTCTTCCTGCGCAGCTTCCGCAAGGTGAGGGTCATCGACCGGGACTGGGACCCCAAGCCCGCCGAACCCCGCCAGCTCGCCGGGGAGGTCTCCCCGACACCGCTCCTGGTCGTGCACGGCGAGGCCGACAGCTACTTCCCCGTCTCCCACGCCACCGCCATCCACGACGCGGCCCGCGAGCCCCGCGAGCTGTGGCTCGTCCCGGGGATGGGGCACGCCGAGCGCGCCGTCACCCCCGAACTGGCCGTACGCCTCAGGGACTGGATCGGCGAGCGGATCGCCCCCGGGGACTGACCCCGCGGCCCCGGCGCGGGCCGCGCCGACCGGTCGGCGGCGGCATCGACAGGCGTCTGCCCGTGCACTACAAAGGACGGATGATCCGATCTGTTTCGTCCTCCTCCGGGAACGGGTCGACACCCGCCGAGTTCACCACCGCCGACCTGCCCGGCCTCCGGGGCAGGGGTTTCGCGCTGCTCATCGCGGCCACGGCCTTCGCCCTCTGCGGGTTCGCGGCGGTCCTCCCCCTGGTGCCCCTGTGGGCCACGCGCGGGGGAGCGGGCGAGTTCGGGGCCGGGAGCACCACCGGCGCCTTCATGCTGACGACGGTGCTCACCCAGCTCGCCATGCCCTGGTTGCTGGAGCGGGGCGGCTACCGCTGGGCGTTCCCCGTGGGGGCCCTGGTCATGGGCCTGCCGACCCCGCTGTTCGCGCTGACCGCGGACCTGGGGCCGCTCATCGCCGTCTCGGCGGTGCGCGGCGTCGGCTTCGGCATGGTCAGCGTCGCGGGCACCGCGCTCGCCGCGCGGCTGGTCCCGCACAGCCAGGTCGGGCGGGCCACCGGCTACTACGGGCTCGCGGTCGGCCTGCCGCAGGTGCTCATCCTGCCGGGCGGTGTGGCCCTCGCCCTCAACGCCGGCTTCGCCGCCGCGTTCTGGATCACCGGCCTGTGCTCGGTGGTGGGGGCCCTGCTGGCCTGGGGCGTCTGGTTCGCCGACGGCGGCCGGAACCGGGCGGCGCTGCGGAGCCCCGCGCGGGCCGCCGCGGCCACGGCGGACGCGCCCTCGGGGCTGCCGCTGCTGCTGGCGCTCGCCGCCCCGCTGGTCCTGATGCTGCTGACCGCCTCCGCGGCCAGTGCGGTCATCACCTTCCTGGCGATCCCGTTCGAGCAGGCCGCGTGGCTGGTCGGCGGGGCCCTGGCCGCCTACGCCCTGGCGGTCGTCGCGGGCCGGTGGACCGCCGGGATGCTGCACGACCTTCACCGGCGCACCCTCCTGCTGCTGCCGGGCACCGCGGGCGCGGCCCTCGGCATGGCCCTGGTCACCGCGGCGCTGTGGTCGCACGGCGACGGAGGGGGAGGGCTGGGCGCCGGGACGGTCCTGCTGGTGCTCCTGGGAGCCATGGTGTTCGGTCTCGGCTTCGGCGCCGTCCAGAACGAGACCGTCACCCTCATGTTGAACCGCGCCGGCCCCTCGGGCTACGGCCGGGCCAGCGCGGTGTGGAACATCGGCTACGACGCGGGCTCGGGAGCGGGGGCGATGCTCCTGGGGCTGCTGATCCAGCTGTTCGGCTACGTTCCCGCGTTCGCGCTGACGGCGGTGGCGCTCCTGGCGGCCGTCCCGTTCGCGTTCACGCGCCGCGGTCCGCGCCCCGCCGCCCAACGGGACTCGCCGGGTCCGAGGGGCTCGGCGCCGTAGCCGTCGGCGGGTGGGCGCTGTCGCCGCCGGAACCGCTGAGTTCCGGGTTCGGGCCGTGCCCCGCCGGTCGGCCGGGAGGCCGGCCCGCCACTAGTACGACGAGATGTGCACGTGGTCGTAGTGGTTCTGGGTGTTGTCGCCCCGGTCGCTCATCCAGGTCCACGAACCGGCCTGCCAGATCTGCTGCTCCCAGATGATGTACTTGACGCCCAGCCTGTCGGCGTTGTCGATCGCGTACTGGGAGATCTGGGTGCCGAGCGCCTGGTTCTCCGCCGAGGGGATCGCGCCCCCGGAGCTCATCATGAAGTCGCAGGCCTGGCCCACGCCGTGGTCGTCCGCGCTGGAGCGCAGGCAGCCCACCGGGTAGGGGGCGCCGAACCGCATGACGATCTCGTCGCGGATGGCGGCCATGCGCGGGGTCGCCCCGCTCCAGCCCCAGCCCATCGCACTGTCGGGGATGCTGCCGGTGCCCGGGGTCTCGGGGACCTGCTCCTCCTCGTACTCGGCGATGCGCTCCTCGACGTCCTCGCGCTGCGCCTCCAGGTCCTCGATGAGCTCCTCGGCGTCCGCCATCTCCGTCCGCAGGCCCTCGGCGACCTCCGCCGCCTCGTCGCGGGTGTCGATCAGCTCGGCGATCTGCTCCGACTGGCTCTGCCCCAGGTAGGACAGGGTCGCGGCGTCGCTGAACATCTCCTCCGGGTCGCTGGAGAACATGGCGTGGAGCGCGGGGTCGAGGCCGGTCTCGTTCTTGTACTGGGCGGAGGCGATGGTCGACACACCCGCCCGCGACGCGTCCAGGCGGGACTCGACCTCCTCCAGGTCCTCCTCGGCCTGCTCGACGCGCCCCTTGATCTCGGTGAACTGGATCAGTTCCCCGTCGTAGCTCTCCTCCAGCTCCTCGGCCCGCTGGGTCAGCTCGTCGATGTCCACCTCGTCGTCGCCGGGCTCGGCCTGCGCGGTGCCGGGCAGGCCGATGAGGAGCGCCGTCGTGACGGCGGCGAGGGACATGGCGGCACGGGTGCCGCGCGGGTTGCGGGGAGGAGTGGTCGTCATGTGTGCTCCGAGGGCGGTCCGGGTGCGTCCGGTGGGCCTGCGGCGCGGTGCGGGGGCGCCGCGGGGTGCCGGATGCTCAGCAGACCTTACGAGATCGTGGCGTGACGTGCCTAGTGCGTTGACTCACGTGACTGCGGGGGGTAGGGGGATGTGTCCGAAGATACCCGGAGCGGGGGACCGGACCGGCACCCCCTGCCGGTCCGGACCGCACGGCGGGGCGGCGGCCTCAGCCCGCTCCGCCGAAGGCGCTGGGGAGCCGGAGGCCGACGGGCGCCGGGGGAGCGTCCGGGGAGGCGGGCATGAACCAGTCGGAGCGGCGGATGTCACGCATCGCGCGCTTGCGGGTGTCGGGGTCGAGGCGCTCGACGTAGACCATGCCGTCGAGGTGGTCGGTCTCGTGCTGGAGGCAGCGGGCCATCAGCCCGGTGCCCTCCACGGTGACCGGCTCGTTGCGCAGGTCCACCCCGGTGACGACGGCGCGCTCGGCCCGCCTGGTCGGGTACCAGAGCCGGGGGACGGACAGGCAGCCCTCCTCGCCGTCCTGGACCTCCTCCGAGAGCTCCGCGATCTCGGGGTTGATCACGTAGCCGATCCGGTCCTCCACGTTGTAGCTGAAGACGCGGAGCCCCACCCCGATCTGGGTGGCGGCCAGGCCGGCCCGGCCGGGGGCCTCGACCGTTTCGAGGAGGTCCCGGACCAGTGCCTCGGTGTGCTGGTCGAACCGGGTGACGGGGGTGGTCGGAGTGACGAGGACGGGGTCGCCGAAGCGGACGATGGGGCGCATGGTCATGAATCCCAGATTAGTCGGGCGAGCCGGAAAAGCGCCCACCGTCCCCCGGGACCGGTGCGAGCGGGGGAGTGGAGCGCTCAGGCGGCCAGGCCGGGGCGCAGGGAGTCGTCCAGGACCATCTCGATGTAGTCCAGGGCGGCCCGTCGGCGGGCGAGCGCGCTCTCGTACAGCGAGGGCGCGCCGGCGTTGCGGCGCACGCGCAGGCACTCGTTGACGATGTGCTGCCACTTCTCCGGGAAGGCGTGCAGGGCGTAGGCGCCCGCGCCAGACTTGGAGGTGATCTCCCCGGTCTTCAGGGTGAAGTGCAGGCGGCTGACGCTCAGCACGCTCCAGGAGGGCGCCAGGGAACCGAGGACGGCCAGGCCGCGCGGGGTGACCAGGCGGCCGGCCTTCTCGCGCCAGCGGCGCCACTGCTCGTCCAGGGAGCCCAGGGACCAGGCGCGCATGCTCTCGGGCTCGTCCCACACGTCCAGTTCGACCGGGTGGGGGCCCCGCATGGTCACGCCGTGCTCGGCGAGGATGTGCCAGGTCACGGGGTTGACGTCGGCGCTCGCGCGCGAACGGAACCGGCCGCCGATGACGGAGGGGACCGCTCCGCAGGCGGCGGGGTCGCGGGTCAGGTCGTCCCAGGTGACGTGGATGCCGTTGAACTGGGGGCGGGGGACGGCCGCGCGCGTGCGCGCGTGCGCGCCGCGCAGCAGCTCCAGCTCGTCGCCGTCCGGCGTGCTCCTCGTGACGATGACGAAGTCGACGTCGCTCGCGTGCGGGCGGAAGTCGCCGAGGGCGACCGAACCGGTCAGGTAGAGGCCTTCGACCAGGCCGGGGGCCTCCTGGTCCGCGTGGGCGAGGAAGGTCTGGGCCAGCGTCTGCACCCGAGGGTGGACGGCCATGCTCACTCCAGTCTGCACGGTGCGGTGTGGGTCGCGGGTCCGCTGCCGGTGGTGGATCCGGCGGGCGGTTGCCCGTGAACGGTCCCGGGGCGCGTGGGCCTGCCGGGATATGGTCCGCTCGGTTCCAAGTGTGGGCGGGCCCGTGGCCCATGGCAAGTGATCGCGCCGGACCGGCATCCTGTCCCCCCACGTCAGGTGGTGTGCGGCTATGACGCGGTAGGGGAGTGCGCACCCTTGACACGCGAGGGTCGCATGTGGCAGGAGTCGTCGTTCTCGCGATTTCCGGAGCCCCGGAACGCGGAACCGCGGAAACGACGGCGAAAACGGCCCCGCGTCAGGCTGCGCCCCTCGGGGCACATTCCTCGGCACGTGCATCCGCACCGGGCGAATGCATAGGAAATTTTTTGCCGGGTATATCTCTACAGAACTTCGGGGTGAAATCGGTTTCCCCCCGGAGTGGCTATGGGGGTGTGGTGTCGGACATGTCCGACAGGTCGGAGGGTTCCGGCCCTGTCATGGCTGTCCGGCCGTCGGTCCTGGTGGGGGATGTCCTACCCGCGGTTCCGCCCGCCGACCCCTCTGTCGGGTGGTCGCACTGAGGCGCACGCCACTCCCCGGAAAAGTGGACACATCACAGTTTTTCCGAGATTGTTATGGTTCACCAAGACTCGTTCAGGCGATAACCATCATAGCCATTGTCTGCTGTTTTCCTCCATGTAACACGAGAGCACTCCCCTGAAACGGTGCCCCTTTACTCTCGGCGGACAACGGTAGATCTCACCGCGATTCAAGGAGCCTTTCATGGTCCCGACGATGGTCCTCGTGGCCGACGACTCACGTGACGCCCACCGGCGTGAGGCCCTGTGCGGCCTGGCCGAGGCGGTGGCCGGACGGGGAGAGGCTCCGGTCGTCCCCGCCTTCGGCAGCCCCGCCGAGGTCACCGCCGCCATCCGCGCCGTCAGGGGCCCCAAGGTGGTGGTCCCCGCGTTCGTCGCGGGAGGTGACGTCGCCAGCGCCCACCTGCTCTCCAGGCTCGACCTCGGCCGTCTGGGGAACGCCTGGCACACACCGCCCCTCGGTGCCGTCCCGTCCATCGTCGCCGACCTCGCGGGCCGCCTCGTCGACTCGGGCCGCAGGCCCGGCGACGGCGTGGTGCTGGCCGCCGACGGCACGACCGGGACGGAGGAGCGCCAGGTCGTCATGGACGTGGCCCGCATGCTCAGCCGCCGCCTCGGCTCCCCGGTCCAGGTCGGCTACCTGCGCACCTGGGCGCCCTCGGTGTTCGACGCCGTCGACCGGCTGCGCCGGGACGGCCGCGACAACGTCGCCGTCGCGGCGTGGAGGCTCGTCGACGGGCCCGACTTCGAGCTGCTGCGCGGGCTCGACGTCACGGCCCTCACCACCCCGCTGTGGCCCTCGGAGCTGGTCGTGGACACGCTCCTGGCCCAGCACCGGGCGGCCAAGGGGCGGCTGGCCTGACCCGGGCCGGGGTCTCCGGAAGCCGGGAAGCGTACCCACGGGGGGTGACATGGCGACACCGTTCGGTAACGAAGGGGGCTCGGGGTGCGGCTGTTCCGTTACCGGGACCACCGGGACGGGTAGGGGTCGGAAGGGCGGGAACTCCCCGCACCCACAACGCGGTACCCGTACCCGACCGCACCGGAGCGGCGCGGAACGGCCCGGGCCCGGCCCCTCAGGAGCCGCGCACTCCCCGCCCGCGAGGCGGACTCCCGCGACCGGCCCGGTCCCGACCGGCGCCCGCGCGGTGCGGAGCGGACGGCCGCCGAGCCGCGACGGGGCTCGACCCCGACAGGCATCGTCGTGAGCGAACCTAAGGTGGATCTATGAACCACGGCACAGCGCAGTTCGTCGACAGCCGACAGCGCCGCCGTCTGGAACGGCGCTTCGGCAGCCACGTGGGCGAGTGGCTGGCCGAGCTCCCCGGGATCGTCGAGAAGCTCGCCGCCGAGTGGCGGCTGACGGTCGAGGGCCCCGCACCGCGCGGCCGTACGTCCGTGGTGATCCACGTGCGCGGCGCCGACGGGTCCGCGGGGGTGCTCAAGCTGTCCCCGGACAGCGGGCTCGCCGTCTCCGAGGCCCGGCTGCTGCGCATGTGGGGGGACTCCGGCCGCGTGCCGCTCGTGTGGGGTCTCGACGCCGAACGGGGGGCCGTCCTGATGGAGCGGGTCGACGGCATCACGGTCGCCGACAGCGGGACGGTGCCGCGGATGGAGACCGTGGGCGCGCTCATCGCCCAGCTCCACGCCACGGCCGTGCCCCGCGCGGAGCTCGACGAGCTCCGCCCGCTGACGTCGCGGGTGCAGTTCGTCTTCGACCTCTGGAACCGCGAGCGCGCCGACGGCCCCGCCGCCGAGGTGGTGCCCGTCTCCGCCATGCACCAGGGCTTCTGCCGTGCGCGGGACCTGGCCAACGGGAACGTCCACGTGGTGCCGGTGCACGGAGACCTGCACCCGGGCAACGTCATCGACGGGGGCGGGCGGGGCCTCGTCGCCCTCGACCCGCGTGCCTGCCTCGGCGACGGCGCGGTCGACGCCGTCGACTGGGCGCTGTGGAGGACCACCGGCGTGGCGGAGGTGGAGCGCCGTGTGGGCGTGCTCTCCGAGGCCATGGGCGTGGACGCCGACCGGCTGTTCGAGTGGGTGCGCGCCTTCGCCCCCTGCCGGGCGGTGGCCGAGGCCAACCGGGGACATGTCGGCACCGAGGAGTTCGACGCGCTCATGGAGCTGGCCGAGGGGGCCGCCGTCACCCGCTGACCCCGGCGGGGCGGGCGGCGGGGTCAGCCCGCCCCCTCGAAGCGGTAGCCCCGGCCCGCCTCCGTGATCAGGAACCGGGGACGGGCGGGGTCCGGCTCCAGCTTGCGGCGCAGCTGCGCCATGTACACCCGCAGGTAGTTCGTCTCGCTCTGGTAGGCGGGCCCCCACACGTCGTGGAGCAGCTGGCGCTGGCTCACCAGCTGTCCGGCGTGGCGTGCGAGGATCTCCAGGATGTGCCACTCCGTCGGGGTCAGCCGCACCTCCCCGCCGTCGCGCAGGACGCGTTTGGCGCCCAGGTCCACGGTGAAGCACTGCGTGCGCACGACCGGCGCCTCCTCCGCGCGGACCGACCGGCGCTCGGCGGCCCGCATCCGGGCGAGCAGCTCGTCCATGCCGAACGGCTTGGTGACGTAGTCGTCGGCGCCCGAGTCCAGGCAGCGCACCTTCTCCCCGGCCGAGTGCCGTGCGGACAGCACGATGATCGGCACCTGGGACCAGCCGCGCAGGCGCCGTATGACCTCCAGGCCCTCCATGTCGGGCAGCCCCAGGTCGAGGAGGACCACGTCCGGGTGGTTCTCGGCGGCCAGCCGCAGGGCCGTGGCCCCGTCGGCGGCCGTGTCCACGTCGTGCCCGCGCGCACGGAGGTTGATCCGCATGGCCCGGATGATCTGCATGTCGTCGTCAACGACCAGGACCCGCATGGGACCCCCTCTCGCCATCGATGTCCGTCATATCGAGTTCTGTCGCCCTCAGGGTGAAGACCATGGTCAGCCCGCCTCCAGGGGTGTCCTCGGGGTCGAGTCTGCCGTGCATCGCCTCAACGAAACCACGGGCGACGGCGAGCCCGAGCCCCACCCCCGTGCCCTGGGGGGCGTCGCCCAGGCGCTGGAAGGCCTCGAACATGCGCTGCTTGCCCTCGTCCGAGACACCCGGCCCCCGGTCCGCCACGCGCAGCTGCACGCTGTCGCCGTGCGCGCTCGCGGCGACCAGGACGGGCAGGCGCGGATCGGGGTTGTACCGCACCGCGTTGGCGACCACGTTCGCCACCGCCCGCTCCAGGAGTCCGGCGTCGGCCAGGACCCGGGGCAGGCCGTCGGGGACGTCGACGGTGACGGCCTCGTGGGGCAGGCCGAGGAGGGTGATCGGGACGACCTCCTCCAGGCCCACCGCGCGGAGCTTGGGGCGCACGTTGTCGGTGTGCACGCGGCTCATGTCCAACAGGTTGTCGATCAGGCGGTTGAGCCGGTCGGTGGACTCCTCCGCGGTCTCCAGGAGGTCCTCCCGGTCCTCCGGGGTGAGCGTGATGTCGGTGGCGCGCAGGCTGGCCAGGCTCGCCTTGATCGACGTCAGCGGGGTGCGCAGGTCGTGCGACACCGCGGCCAGCAGGGCGGTGCGGATGCGGTTGCCGGCCGCCTGGCTCCTCGCCTCGGCCGCGTCCCACTCCAGCCTCTGGTGCTCCAGGGCGATGCCGATGTGCGCCGCGAACGCGCGCAGCACGCCCCGGTCGGCGGCGGGCAGCACCCGGCCGCGCAGGGCCAGCGCCAGGTTGTCGGAGACCGACACCAGCACGTCCGACTCGTCGGGGGAGTCGCAGGCCGGGGCTCCGACGCTGTGGGCGGGCCGCCACCGGCCGTCGTCCAACCGCTCCAGGAGCGTCGCCGACCGCTGCCCGAACGTCTCCCTGATGCGCCGGAGCAGCGCCTGGAGGGGTTCCTTGCCCGACAGGATGCTCCCCGCCAGGAGGGTCACCGCGTCGGCCTCGGCGCGGGCCCGCGCGGCCTGCGCCGAGCGCCGGGCCGCCATCTCCACCACGATCGCGACCAGCGTTCCCACCAGCGTGAACGCGGTCAGCGCCACCACGTTGTCCAGCGACACCGACGGTCGCCCGTGCAGCGGTGACACCAGGACGGTGAGCAGGACCGCGCTCCACAGCGCCGACACCAGCGCGGGGCGCAGCCCGCCCACGGCCGCGGTGGCGACGGTGATCAGCAGGAGGAGCATGGTGTCCGAGGCCGGGCCCACGTCCGAGAACAGCGGCAGGGCCAGGAACAGCGAGACGAGGGTGGGCGCCAGCAGCGCCAGGGTCCACCCGGCCGCACGGCGGTGCTCGCCCAGCCCTCGGCCCGGGGGCGGCAGGGGCCACCGGCCGCTGCCCACCCTCTCGTGGGTGACGATGTGCACGTCGATGTCGCCGGAGTCGCGGGCCACGATCGCGCCGACCCCGGGACCGAACACGTACTGCCAGGTCCGGCGGCGCGACGAGCCCAGCACGATCTGGGTGGCGTGCACGCCCCGGGCGAACTCCAGCAGGCCTGTCGGGACGTCGTTGCCGACCACCTGGTGGTACGTCCCGCCCAGCTCGGCGAGGAGGCGCCGCTGCCGCAGGAGGTCCTCCGGCGGCGTCTGCGAGATCCCCTGCGGCGGCACGACGTGCACGGCCAGGAGGTGGCTCGGCTGGGGGTGCCCGCCCCGCGACCGGGCGGCGACGCGGGCGGCCCGGCGGATCAGCGTCTCGCCCTCGGGGCCGCCGGTGAGCGCCACGACGACCCGTTCGCGGGCCTCCCAGGTGCGCTGGATCTCGTGCTCGCCCCGGTAGCGGGACAGGCCCTCCTCCACGCGGTCGGCGGTCCACAGCAGCGCCAGCTCGCGCAGCGCCGCCAGGTTGCCCTCCCTGTAGTAGTCGGCCAGGGCGGCGTCGACCCGCTCGGCGGGGTGGATGTCGCCGTGCGCCATGCGGCGGCGCAGCTCCTGCGGGGTGATGTCGACGAGTTCGACCTCGGCCGCGCGGCGCACCACGTGGTCGGGGACCGTCTGCTGGGGGCGTACCCCGGTGATCTGGTGGACGACGTCGTTGAGCGACTCCAGGTGGTGGATGCCCACGGTCGACAGGACGTCGATCCCCGCCTCCAGCAGCTCCTCCACGTCCTGCCAGCGGGTCGGGTTGGGCGCCCCAGGCGGGTTGGACCGGGCGAGGTCGTCGACCAGGGCCGTGCCGGGCGCCCGCGAGATCACCGCCGCGGTGTCCACCGAGCCGGACGGGTGCGGCGGCACGCACTCCAACCCCTCCAGGAGGGCGGACGTGCGCTCCCTCCGGTGCGTGTGGACGGCGGCGACCACCACGTCGGTGCCGTGCGAGGCCCGTCGGCGGGCCTCGACCAGCACGTTGTGCGTGGTGCCGACCCCGGGGGCCGAACCCAGGTAGATGCGGAGCTTTCCTCGTGCCACGGCATCCATTGTCGGGGCACGCGGGGGCGCCCGGGGCGGTTTCGCGCCGTGGGAAGGGTCGCGTCCGGTTCCGGTCCCGGGTCTGGCGCGGAAGCCGCGGTTGGCGATACTTGGTGTGGCGTCCCGGCGCGCGCACGGTGCGCACGCCGGCCCGGGCCGTTCCGTGCGACACGAGACCACCTGTGAGGAGGCGCGGCGACCACCCGCCCCGGGCCGGGTGCGCCCCCAGCCGCGAGACCGATGACCCATCCCCCCGACGACGCTTCGTTCCCCGGTCCCCCCGGAGGCCGGCCGTTCCCCGGCGGGCCCCACCGGGGGCGGCCGCCCCGCCCCCACCCCGGACGGCAGCCCCCGCCCGGGCCCCACGGACCGCCCGAAGCGCCCCACGGCGGGTCTCCGGGACAGCGGTACGTCCCGCCCGTCCGGCCGGGCCACGGCGCTCCCGGGGGAGTCCCGCCCGGACAGCCGCCCGTACCGGGCCGCCCCGGAGGCCCGGCACGGCGCGGACCGGCCGTGCTGGTCGGGGTGGCCGCCGCCTCCCTGGCGGTGGTCGCCTCCCTCGGCGTCGTGGTGTGGGAGGCGGCGGGCGGCCGCCCCTACGCCGACCTGCCCGGCTGCCGTCAGCTGCTGTCCGAGGACGTGGTCGCCGGCATCCCCGGGGCCGACAGCCCGCTGGCCGAGGGCGACTACTACTCGGCGGAGGAGGCGGGTTACGCGGAGGACGGCCAGATCGGCTACCTCGCCTGCTCCGTCAACGACTCCTACGTCTTCCTCCTCGACGTCTTCGTCTCCCTGTACGAGTTCGAGGACGGCGGTGAGACCCTCGCCGACCTGCGCGAGGACATGGCGGACGCCCGGGAGGACCTGGAGGGGGACAGGGCGCCAGAGGGCATGCAGGGGGAGGTCCTCGACTGGCGGTCCGTGCGGGCCGGGGACGGCGGCTTCGCGGTCCTGTACCGCGACGGGGAGTACTCCGACGCGGTCGTCGCGACGGCCTCCTTCACCAGCGTGAACGTGGCGGTCATGATCAGCCTGCCGGTGGAGGACGGCGGTATCGGGGAGGGCGAGGCCCTGGACCTCCTCGAGGACATGGCGGGGCAGGTCGAGCGCAGCCTCTCCCGCGAGGCGGAGAGGGCGTGAGGACGGGCCCGTCCGGGCCCGCGGCGCCGCCGGAGCCGACCCGGCCGCGCCGCGGGCGGTCCGCTAGTCCGCGTCGGGGATGAGCTTGCCCGGGTTGAGCACGCCCTCGGGGTCCAGCGCGGCCTTGACCGCGCGCAGCACGTCGCCGCCCAGGGGACCGATCTCCGCCGCCATCCACGGCCGGTGGTCCGACCCGACCGCGTGGTGGTGGGTGATCGTCCCGCCGTTGGCGACGATCGCGTCCGACGCGGCGCGCTTGGCCCGGCCCCAGCGCGCCACCGGGTCCGGCCCGGCCGCCGTCGCCACCGTGAAGTACAGGGACGCGCCGGTCGGGTAGGTGTGCGACACGTGGCACATCACCACGGCGCCGCCCTCGTCGCCCTCCAGCGCCCCCGTGAGCGCCTCGGACACGGCCGTGTACAGCGGCAGCAGGCCGGTCCACGACGCGGCGGTCTCCAGCGTCTCGGCGAGGATCCCCGCCGACAGCAGGGTGTCGCGCAGGTAGGGCGAGGAGAACCGGTTCTCGCGCCAGTGCGCCACCGGCTCCGGGCCGAGCGGGGTGCCGCCGGCCTCCGCCATGGCCTCCCGCACCGCGGCGGCGCGGGCCTCCACCTCCGCGGGGGCCCCCTCGAAGCCCAGCACGGCCTGGCACCCGGGGACGGCTTCGCGCCCGCCCATCGCCGCGCCCACGAACGTCTCCGACTCGTCGAGCACGCGCGCCATGGTCGGCCGGGCGTCCGACTGCGCCAGGACGCGCAGGGCGTCCGCGCCCGAGGCGAAGTCGGGGAACGACCACGCCTCGTCCAGCACGCGCTCGGGCGCCCTCCGCACGCGCACGCCCACCTCGGTGATGACGCCCAGCGTGCCCTCCGAGCCCAGCAGCAGGCGCCGCAGGTCCGGGCCGGCGGCCGACGCGGGCGGACCGCCCGCCTCCAGGGTGCCGCGCGGGGTCGCCACCCGCAGCGACACGACCATGTCCTCGAACCGGCCGTACCCGGAGGAGGCCTGTCCGCTGGAACGGGTGGCCGCGTAGCCGCCGATCGTCGCGTACTCGTGGCTCTGGGGGAGGTGCCCCAGGGTGAGCCCGTGCTCCGCCAGCATCGCCTCCGCGTGCGGACCGCGCACGCCCGCGCCCAGGACGGCCGTCGACGACAGGGGGTCCACGGACACCAGGCGGTCCAGGCGGCGCAGGTCCAGGGAGACCACGGCGTGGAAGCCCCCGCGCAGCGGGGTGACGCCGCCGACCACGCTGGTGCCCCCGCCGAAGGGCACGACGGCGACCCGCTCCTCCGAGCACACCGCGAGGAGCCGCTCCACCTCGCCGTGGTCGGCCGGGTAGAGGACGGCGTCCGGAGCCGGGTCCGCCCGGCCCGCGCGGCGCAGCAGCAGGTCGGGCGTGCTCTTGCCGCCGCAGTGGCGCAGGCGGACGGGGTCCTCCGTGCTCACGTGCCCGGGGCCGACCACCCCGGCGAACAGCTCGCGCAGCCGGGGGCCGAGCCTGCTGGGCGGCAGTTCCACCAGCTCCTCCGGGACCGGGGGCATGTCCTGGAGGCGGGCCCGGAGCACCTGCGCGACGAGGTCGCGCAGACCGGGGTCCAGCTCCGGCGCCCTGGCGGGGTCGCCCCAGGCGAACCAGCTCATGTCGGGTGCGGTGTCCGTGCCCGGGGCGGGGCCTGTGCCCGGGCCGGGGCCGTTCCCGTCGCCGGGCGGTGTCTTCTCGTGAGCCATGCCCTACAGTTTTACATATGGCGTCAAAACGTAACGTAGAGGATCGGATCCTGGACGCGGCCCGCGCCTGCGTCGAGGCCTTCGGGGTGCGCCGCACCACGCTGACCGACGTCGCGCGCCGCGCCGGGGTCAGCAGGCCCACCGTGTACCGCCGCTGGCCCGACGCGACCGCGCTCGTCGCGGACCTGCTCACCCGCGAGCTGCGGCAGATCCTCGCCGAGGCCGGCGCGGCCTCCGCCGACGACCCGGAGGGGGAGGGCGTGCGCCCGCGCCTGGTCCGCCACGCCGCCAGGGTCGCCCGCGCGATGCTGGCCCACCCGCTGTTCACCCGGATCGTGGACACCGAGCCCGAACTCCTGGCGACCTACACCTTCCACCGGCTGGGGACCAGCCACCGGGCCGCCCTCGACCTGGTGGAGCCCGTCGTCGCCGAGGGGCAGCGCGACGGCTCCGTGCGCGCGGGCGACCCCGAGGCCCTGGCCCGCCTCGTCCTGGTGACCGTGCAGGGCACGGTCACCTCGCGCCGCCTGTTCGCCGACGTCCTCGACGAGGACCGGCTCGTCGGGGAACTCGCCGTCCTCCTCGACGGCTACCTCGCACCCTGAAGCGCCGCGGCCCCGACGGGCCGGGCGGGGCCGCGCGCCGGCCCATCCGCCGCACCGTCCCCCGGAAAGGACCGCTCACATGAGCACTGCCAGTCCCGCGTCCCCCTCGCTGAACGCCGCCCGGAGAGCCGCCGACCTGGCCGGGCTGGAGGCCCGGCCCGAGGTGGACGTCCTGGTCGTCGGGGGCGGCGTGACGGGGGCGGGAGCCGCGCTCGACGCCGCTTCGCGCGGACTCTCCACCGTGCTGGTCGAACGCCACGACCTGGCCTTCGGCACCAGCCGGTGGAGCTCCAAGCTCGTCCACGGGGGCCTGCGCTACCTGGCCCGGGGGCAGTTCGGCATCGCCTACGAGAGCGCCCGCGAACGCGACCTCCTCATGCGGGTGACCGCGCCCCACCTGGTCCGCCCCATGCCGATGGTCGTGCCCGTGTACAGGGGGAGCGGCCTGGCCAGGGCGCTGTCCGTGCGCGCGGGCATGGGCATGGGCGACCTCCTGCGCGTGATGGCGGGGACCCCGGGGAGCGTGCTGCCCCGCCCGCGGCTGCTCGACGCCCGCCAGACCCTGCGCCTGCTGCCCGGCGCCGCCAGGCGGGACCTGCTCGGCGGCATCCTGTCCTTCGACGGGCAGCTCGTGGACGACGCCCGGCTCGTCGTCGCTCTGGCGCGCACCGCCGCGCGCGAGGGGGCCAGGGTCATCACCCGCTGCTCGGCCGAGAGCGTGACCGCCGACGGCGCGGTGCTGAGGGACGCGGCCACCGGCAGGATCGTCCCCGTGCGCCCGCGCGCCGTCGTCAACGCCACCGGTGTGCACGCGGGGCTCCTGGACCCCCGCGTGCGGCTCCGGCCCAGCAGGGGCAGCCACCTCGTGCTCGACGGCGCGGCCCTGGGCCGCCCCCGGGCCGCGCTCACCGTGCCCGTCGGCGGGAGTGTCAGCCGCTTCGTCTTCGCCCTGCCCCAGACGGACGGGCGCGTGTTCGCCGGGCTCACCGACGAACCCGTGGACGGCCCCGCGCCGCACGTCCCCGACGTGCCCGAGGGCGACGTGGACTTCCTGCTCGACCGGTTCAACGGGGCGCTGGAGAACCGGATCGGGCGCGATGACGTCATCGGCGCGTTCGCCGGACTGCGCCCTCTGCTGGAGGGCGTCGGCGACAGCGCCGACCTGTCGCGCGAGCACTCCGTCTCCGTCGCGCCCAACGGGACGGTCACCGTGGTCGGCGGGAAGCTCACCACCTACCGGGCGATGGCGGAGGAGGCCGTGGACGCCGCCGTGCGCGCCCGCCGGCTGCCCGCCGGACCGTGCCGGACGCGCTTCCTGGCCCTGGTGGGCGCCGCCTCCCGCGAGGAGCTGGACGCGGTGGAGGCCCCGCGCCGACTGGTCGAGCGGTACGGGACCGAGGCCGTCGACGTCCTGGACGGGGCCGGCGGCGACCCCGCCCTGCTGGAGCCGGTCGTGCGCGGTGTCACGGGCGCCGAGTTCCGGTTCGGCGTGCGCCACGAGGGGGCCATGGACGCGGACGACCTGCTGGACCGCCGGACCCGGATCGGGCTGGTCCCGGCGGAGCGGGCCGAGGCGCTGGCCGCGGCGGAGGACGCGGTCGACGCGGCGGTCTGAGGCGCGGAGGGGAGGCGGACCGGGGGAGGGGGCGGGGCAAGGGCGATCGGGACGGGCATCCGGGTTCTCGCCACACCCGCGTCCCCTGTCCCGCAGGGGCCTGATCGCGTAAGGTCGTAGCCGTTCCGCGCCGGACCTCCCCCGAACGGCCGCCGGACGCTCCCGCAGCCGCCCCCTCCCGCGGTCCGCCCGTCCACGAACCGCCCCGCCGAAGGAGTCACCCATGCCCACGCTCGTTTCCGTGCCCGCCCTGGCCAAGGAGGAGGACTCCTTCCTCGCGGGTGTCCCGGACGAGTACCGGCACTACTTCAACGGCCGGCCTCCGGTCCCCTTCGCCAAGCGCCACTGGGAGTTCGCCGGGGAGCCCGCCAGCATCCCCCTGGCCCGCGCCTTCCTGGACACCTGCGCGGCGACCAGGGACTCCGAGTTCCGGTACGTGTTCGCGCTGCTGGGGACCGAGCTGGCGACCAACGCCATCCGGCACAGCCGTTCGGGGGAGGACGGCCAGACGTTCGTGCTCAAGGTGACCCGGGGGCCCAACGGCCTGACCCTGGCCTGCCGCGACAACGGCAGGCCGACCAGCTCCCCCTCGGGGGAGGACGGCCCGCTCAGCGCCGGACCGCTGGCGGGCGACCGGCTCACCGCCGAGAACGGCCGCGGGCTGGCCCTGGTCGACAGCTTCGCCACCGCGTGGGGCGACAACGGGCACCCGAGCATCCGCAAGGTGTGGTTCCACCTGGCCTACGACCTCACCGGCAGTTCCTGGCCCGCGGCCTGACCACGGCCCGGGGGCGGGGACGCGCCGGGCCCCGCCCCCGGAACCCGTGTCCGGGCCCCGCCCGGGGGCCTTGCCGGGGCCGCCGCGGGCGTGCCAACATACCGACGAGTAGCGATGGTGGCGCAGATCACGGGACGGCGCGATCCCGGTCCGCCCGGGCCTCCCCGCCCGGAACACCCCAGGCGAGCTCACGTCGGCACCGACACCGAACGCGGTCCACGACGGCCGGCGCCCCGCGCCGGTCGGTGCCCCCCCGACCGCCGAGCCGCCTCCCCCGCGCGGCCCGATCCCGAGGTGTCCCCATGGATTCCGCCATCGCCACGATCGCGCTCCCGGCCGCGCTCGCCGTCATCATGCTGGGCCTCGGACTGAGCCTGACCGTCGCAGACTTCGTCCGCCTCGCCGCACTGCCCGGCACGGTCGCGCTCGTCCTGGGCTGCCAGATCCTCCTCCTGCCCCTGTTCGCCCTCGGCCTGGTCCTGCTCTTCCAGCCGCCCCCGGCCCTGGCGGTCGGCATGATGCTGTTGGCGGCCTCCCCCGGAGGCACCACGGCCAGCCTGTACAGCTACCTGTTCCGCGGCAACGTCGCGCTCAACATCTCCCTCACGGCGCTCAACTCCGTCACGGCGATGGTGAGCCTCCCGCTGATCACCAACCTGTCGATCGCCCACTTCATGGGCGACGGGGACACGCTCGGGCTCCAGGCCGACAAGGTTCTCCAGGTCTTCGCGATCATCCTGGTCCCGGTCGCCGCGGGCATGCTCGTCCGGGCCCGCGCCGCGTCCTTCGCCCGGCGCATGGAGCGGCCGGTCAAGGCGGCGTCGGTCCTGGCGCTGTTCGGTGTCATCGCCGTCGCGGTCTTCCAGGAGCGCGCCGACCTCGTCGACTACCTCGTCGCCGTGGGCCCGATGGTGCTGCTGTTCAACGTCGCCGGCCTCGTCGTCGGCTACTGGGCGCCGCGCGCCATCGGGACGGGACGGCCCGAGGCGATCGCCTCGTGCATGGAGATCGGCCTGCACAACACCACGCTCTCCCTGGCCATCGCGCTCAGCCCCGCGCTGCTCGACAGCACGGAGATGGCGATCCCCTCGGCCGTGTACGGCGTGCTCATGTTCTTCACCGCCGCCGCCACCGGCATCCTGCTCAACCGGCGGGGCGTCCGCCAGGACGCACGGGCCGCCGGGGGCTGAGGCGCGGACCCGCCGGGCGCGCGGCCCTCACCTGCCGTCGAGGTAGGCGAGCACCGCGCGCACCCGGCGGTGCCCGCTGTCGGACGGCGACAGTCCCAGCTTCGCGAAGATGTTGCCGACGTGCTTGTGCACCGCGTTCTCGGTCACGACGATCCGCTCGGCGATCTCCCCGTTGCCCAGGCCCTCCGCCATCAGCCCCAGCACCTCGCTCTCGCGCCGGGTGAGGGTCTCCAGGGGATCCCGGGACCGCCGTGCCAGGAGCTGCTGGACCACGGCCGGATCCATCACCGTGCCCCCCTCCGCGACCCGGTGCAGGGCGTCCACGAACTCGCTCACCCGGCCCACCCGGTCCTTGAGCAGGTAGCCCACCCCGCCCCGGCCGTCGGCCAGCAGTTCACCGGCGTAGTCGCGCTCCACGTACTGCGACAGCACCAGCACCGGCAGCGCCTCGTGGCGCCGCCGGGCCGCGATCGCCGCGTGGATGCCCTCGTCCCGGAAGTTCGGCGGCAGCCGCACGTCGACGATCGCCAGGTCGGGCCCGTGCCGATCTACGGCGTCGGCGAAGGCCGGCGCGTCCACGGCGATTTCCACCACCTCGAACCCGCGCGTGGACAGCAGCAGTTCCAGGCCCGCGGACAGCAGCACGTTGTCCTCGGCTATCACGATCCGCACGGCAGCTCCACCTCGACCACGGTCGGCCCGCCCACCGGGCTCTCCACGCGCACGGTACCGTCCAGGGCGGCCACCCGGCGCCGGATGCCGGTCACCCCGGTGCCGCGGGACTCGTCCACCCCGCCCGCGCCGTCGTCGCGCACCGACACGCGCAGGACGCCGCCGACACGGTCCAGGCGCACGACGATCTCCTCGGCGGCGCCGTGCCGCACCGCGTTGGTGACCGCCTCGGTGACCACGAAGTACGCGGCGGTCTCCGCCGCCACCGGCAGCGTGCCCAGGTCGCCCACGTCCAGCCGGGTGGTGACCGTGGTGCGGGCGACCAGCGCGCTCAGCGCCCCGGCCAGCCCCCGGTCGGCGAGGATGGGCGGATAGATGCCGCGGATCACCTCGCGCAGCTCCGTCATCGCCTCTTCGGCGCCCTCGTGGGCGTTCTTCAGCAGTGCGGCGAGCCGCGGGTCCTCGGCGAGGGCCTCGCGGGCCACGCCCAGCTGCATCGCGATCGAGACGAGCCGCGCCTGGGTGCCGTCGTGCAGGTCGCGCTCGATCCTGCGCAGCTCCGCACCGTGGGCGTCCACCACCTCGGCGCGGGTCCGGCTCAGCTCGTCCACCCGGGCGGCCAGCAGCTCGGCCTCGGTGGGGGCGAGCAGCCGCAGGTTGAGGCGGGCGTGCGCCTTGGCCGCCGGGACCACGGCCCACCGGAGCAGGACGACCCCGAGCACCAGCTGCGCGGCCATGAGGAGCAGGGCCGAACCCCAGCCGTCGGCCGGGATCCCGAGGAACTGGAACTCCATGCCCTCCGGGAGCGCCCACCAGAACGGGAACTGCACCGAGGTGACGGGCAGGGAGACCGCGGCCACGCCCAGGAGGCCGGCGAGCATGCTCACCGCCGTGAACACGGGCATCCACAGCAGCACCCTGCGGGTGGACGGTTCGCGCCACAGCGCGCGGAAACCGGGGGTCCCGGAGCCCGGGAGCTCCGGCACCGGGACCCGGAGCAGGTCCGAGGCCCGCCCCTGGTGCCACGCGGCGAACCTCCCCACGACGCCCAGCCAGGGCGGCAGCAGCACGAACCCGAGGCCGCCGATCGGCACGGTGAGCACCACGGCCAGGGTCAGCGGCAGAGCCACCAGCACGGCCAGGCCGGAGGCGAAGGCCACCAGGAGGTAGCCGCCCGCCCGCAACGCCCGAGCCCAGACCTCGTTCATCCTCGTTACTCCCCGTTCACGTCGCAACCCCTCGGCAACGATCAGTCTGGGGCATTCCGGAGGTGCCCGGCACTACAGCCAGCCACCCTGTTCCCCCTCCACGCGTCGGCGGGCGGGCAGGACGCGGCCCGGACAACCGATCGACAACACATGGGCATCTTCGGGGCGAAGACCGGGAAGGACTCCTGAACCGCCGCACACACGCAGGAAGGAGAGGCCGATGCCCTTCCCGAACCGCACGTCACTGCCCCGCCCCGTCCACGGGATCTATGTCCGCAACGTCCTCCAGAGCTGCGGCGGCCACTTCGCCGCGGCGTGGGCCGAGGCGGAGCCCCTGCCCGCCGGGCACCCCGACGGCTTCGAGTTCGTCAACGCGGTCCAGCCCGTCGGACCCCGGGGGGAGCGACTCCCCGAGGAGCTGGCTGCGGCCTTCGCCCAGGGCCTGCGGCTGGCATGGCACGCCGGGGACGGCGCCCGACCGGGTATCGTCGCCCTGGTGCGCCTGGTCGACGCCCGCTGGCACCGGGAGGACTCCACGCCCCGGGCCTTCCGGATGACCGGGGAGCTCGCGGCCCTGGAGATCTCCCGCTGCGTGTCCGAGGACCGGGATCCGCGTCCGGTGCTGCGCAGCAGCAGACAGCCCTACCTCCCCTGGGAGCGGAGCATGCTCGGTGTCCTCAGCGACTGACGTCCCCCCGGCCGGTCCGGCCGCCCCCCTCACCGCGCCCGACGCCCCCGTGCCCCCGGCCCCCCGGCGGCCCTGGCCCGCCCTCCGGGCGGAGGGAGGCCCCACCCCCCGGAGGTTCGCGGCCGACGCCGCGGCCTCGCTGGTCCACCTGGCCCTCGCCGGCGGACTGCCCGACCCCCGCGACCTGGGCGCCGACGACCCGCTCCCCTGGGCCCGCCTCGCCCTGTCCGCCCTGATCACGGCCGGGATCCTGCTGCGCTGGCGGCTGCCCGCGGCGTCCTTCTGCACGGTGCTCGCCGCCACGCTCGCCGCCCTGGCCGCCGGATGGACCGCGGAGCCGTTCACCGCGGCCGCGTGGACGCTGTACCCGCTGGCGCTGACCTCGCGGCACGGCTCCTTCCGGCCCCGGCACTGGGCCTACCTCCTGGGTGCGCTCCTCGTGCTGGTGGCCGCGGGAGTGGACCCGGTGCCGCTGGAGGAGCCCGTCCGGGCCCTCGTCGTCGGAGCGGTCCTCCTCGCGCTCTCGTGGTTGCTGGGACGCTCCGTCCGGGAGCTCCGCGAGCAGGAGGAGCGCGCGGTGGCGGCCGTCGAACGCGAGGCCCGCACCCGGGAGAGGCTGCGGGTGGCCAGGGAGGTGCACGACGTCGTCTCCCACACCCTGGGCGCCATCGGCATGCGCGCGGGGGTGGCCCGGTACGCGGGCGGGGACGCCGAGGAGCTGCGGTCGGCCCTGGCCGACATCGAGGAGGCCGGCCGGGAGGCGTCGAACGAACTCCGCCGGGTCCTGGGCGCACTGCGCGCCGACGCCGACGCACCGCTGGAGCCGCAACCGGGGCTGGACGGGCTGGCCGCCCTGGCGGACACGGCCCGCCGCACCGGGATCGACTGCCGGCTGGAGGTCTCGGGCGTGGAGGGGGTACCGCCCGCCGTGGCCGTCAGCGTGTACAGGATCGTCCGGGAAGCGGTCACGAACGTCATCAGGCACGCTCCCGGCGGCTCCTGCTCGGTGGTCGTCACCGGGGAAGGGGACGCCGTGGAGGCCGAGGTGACCGACACCGGCCCGGCCCGGGGACGCGTCGGCTCACCGGGAGGGGGCGTCGGCATGGTCGGCATGCGCGAGCGCGTGGCGGTCCACGGCGGAACTTTCACGGCCGGCCCGCTGCCCGGCGGCGGCTTCCGGGTCCGCGCCCGCGTCCCCTCCGGCCCCGGCGGCTGAGGGCGCGGCGGGGCCGGAGGAGGGGGCGGAGGGGCGGCGCCGTTCCGAGGCCGCCCGGCGTCCGGGACACTGGAGGCGGTGCTCCGGGCCGGACCCCGGTCGGGACGTCCCCGCCGCCCCGCCGCCCCGGAGAGCCCGCGGGGCGCGCACGGGCCCCGACCGCGTTCGCGACACGACGGCCGGAGGACTCATGGGGGAGACCGCACCCGTGCGGATCGTGGTGGCCGACGACCAGGACCTCCTGCGCGGCTCCTTGCGCATGCTCATGGACGGAGACCCCCGGCTCACCGTGGTCGGCGAGGCCCGTACCGGGCGGGAGGCGGTGGACCTGGCGGCCCGCCTCCGGCCCGACCTCGTCCTCATGGACGTCCGCATGCCCGAGATGGACGGACTGGCCGCCACCCGGGAGATCTGCGCGGCCGCCCCGCACACCAGGGTGGTCGTGCTGACCATGTTCGACCTGGACGACTACGTGTACGGCGCCCTGCGGGCCGGGGCCAGCGGATTCCTGCTCAAGAACACCGCCCCCGAGGAACTGCTCCGCGCCGTCCACGTGGTCGCCGACGGGCAGTCCCTGCTCGCCCCCGAGGTCACGGGCCGCCTGATCGCCCACGTCGTGCGCGAGAGGGCCGGAACGGCGCCCGCCGCCTGGGCGCGGACGCCGCTCGCCCCGCGCGAGAGGGAGGTCGTCACCCTCATCGCGCGCGGGCTGTCCAACGCCGAGATCGCCGACCGCCTCACCCTCAGCCGCGCCACCGTCAAGACGTACGTGAGCCGCCTGCTCGCCAAGCTCGGCGCCCGCGACCGCGCCCAGCTGGTGGTGTTCGCCTACGAGAGCGGGCTCGTCAGGGCCGCCGGCGCGGGGGGCGACGTCCTCCCGGGGTGACGTCGGGACTGTCCTCCCAGGGCGGACGCGCCCGGGACCCTTCCGGCCCGACGATGGGTCCCATGATCGAGATACGCGGACTCACTAGGCGCTTCGGCGCCCGGACGGCGGTGGACGGGCTCACCTTCACCGCCCGTCCCGGCCAGGTCACGGGCTTCCTCGGACCCAACGGAGCCGGAAAGAGCACCACCCTGCGGGTGCTGCTCGGACTCGACCGCGCCGACGGGGGGACAGCCCTGATCGACGGGAGGCCCTACACGGAGCTGCGCCGGCCCGCCACCGCCGTCGGCGCCCAGCTCGACGGGGGAGGAGCGCACCCCGCGCGGACGGCCCGGGCCCACCTCGGGTGGATCGCCAGGGCGAACGGCCTGCCCGCCTCCCGGGTGGGGGAGGTGCTGGAGGGCGTCGGCCTGGGCGGGGCCGCCCGGGCCCGGGTGCGCACCTTCTCACTGGGGATGGGACGGCGGCTCGACCTGGCCGCCGCCCTCCTCGGCGACCCGGGGGTGCTGGTCATGGACGAGCCCGTCAACGGCCTCGACCCGGAGGGCATCCGCTGGGTGCGGTCGTTCACGCGGGCCCTGGCCGACGAGGGGCGCACCGTCCTCCTGTCCAGCCACTTCATGGGCGAGATCGCGAGGATCGCCGACCACCTGGTGGTGATCGACGGCGGGCGCCTGGTCGCAGAGGGCCGCCCCGACGAGGTGGCCGCGGGCCACGCCTCCCTGGAGGACGCCTTCTTCGCCCTCACCGGGCGCCCCGGCGGCGCGGACACGGGGTTCGGGCGGTGGCCCGGCGGCAGCGGCGCCGCCCGGGGCGGGGGAGAACGATGATCGACACCGTGCGCGCCGAGGCGTTCAAGCTCCGCACGCTCACCTCGGTCCTGTTCACCTGCCTGGCGACGGCCGCGCTGACGGTCGGGCTGGCGTGGCTGTCGGGATGGTCGGTGGGGAGGGCCCTCACGGACAACCCCGGTCTCCTCGTCGGGGAGGTCGTGCCGGAGCAGTCCGGCTTCGACGCGATCTCCTACGGGCAGGCGGGCATGGTGGTCCTGGGCGTGCTCGCGGTCGGCACCGAGTACACGGGAGGGCAGATCCGCGCCTCCCTGCTGGCCGTGCCGCACCGCCCCCGGCTCCTGCTGGCCAAGGCCGCCGCGGTCGCGGCGGCGGCACTGGCGGTCGCCCTGGCCACCGTGCCCGCGGCCTTCGCGGCCACCCAGGTCGGACTGGGGGAGCACGGGTACCCGCTGACCGGCATGCTCGACCGCCCCGTCCTGGGAGCGCTGGCGGGCGCGGTCGCGTACTGGGTGCTCCTCGCCCTGCTGGCGGCCGGGATCACCGTCGTCCTCCGCAACACGGTGGTGCCGCTGGTCCTCCTGATCAGTCTGGTGCTGGCCCTGTCCTTCTACCTCTCGATGCTGACCGGCCTGGCGGACCTCCTGCCCGACCGGGCGGGGGCGCAGATGTTCCTGAGGGGCGGCCCCAACAGGACGGACCTGTCCGCGATCGGGGGCGGCGCCGTGATGGCGGCCTGGGTGGCGGGTGTGTGGGCGGTCGCCGTGCCGCTCTTCGCGCGCAGGGCCGCCTGACGGGACGCGGCGCCGGAGCGGGGGCCGTCCCCGGTCCGCGGAGCGGTGCTCCGGCGCAGCCCTTCCGGGGCCGCCCCGGCGGGCGGCGGCGCGGTCCCCGCGGACGCCGCCCGCGCCGAACCGCACCCCGGGGAAGGCGGGTCCGGCCCGGGGCGGGACGCGGTGCTCAGTCCTGCTCCCCGCCCTCCTCGTCGTCGTCCCGGGTGAGGGAGTCCACGGCGACCGCGACGCTGATCACGAGGGCGGCGTCGCCGCCGATGTCGCTCCGGTGGGTGTTGACGTCCACCGCGTAGGTGTCCCTGACGCGGAACCACTTGCGGGACACGTGCGCGACGGTGCCGTGCTCGTCGGCGATGACGTACTCCTTGCCGAGGAAGTCGCCGGTGACCTCCCAGTCCGGCGCGCCCTCCATGTCCACCACGAGCTTGTCGCGCAGGGGGTTGACCAGGCGTTTGCGCACGGTGGCGACGGTGTCGCCGTCGCGCTCGACGCGCATCTGGTCACGGACCTTGAACAGCTTCTTGCGGATGACGGTGAGGACGTTGCCGTCGGTGTCCTTGAGCTCGAAGGTCGTGCGGATCCGCAGGGCCTTGCCGTCGACGAGGAAGACCTTGCGGTCGTCCTCGTCGGTCACCCAGTAGTCGTCACCGATGTCGAAAACGCGTTCGCGTACCAGGAATTTCATGCCTCGAAGCTAGGGCACGGGGATTCCGCGCACCACCCCGGGCCACGGCCTGTGGACGGCCCGGGGTCCGCGGCGCCGGAGGGGAGCGCGGGGGTCGTGTGCGGCGCGCACGCCCGCCGGCCTGCGGCTCCGGGGTTCCGGGGCTCCGGGACGGGGCAGGCGCATCCGGTTCCCCGTCATCCCAGCGCGGCGCGGTCGCGGACGACGGCGGCCCGGTACGCGGCCACCTCCCGTTCCACGTCCGCGTCGTCCCACCCCAGCGGCGGCGCCACCAGCGCCGCCGCCCTGGGCGCCAGGGCCGCGCCTCCGTCGGGCGCTTCGAGCGCCACCCGGGTGCGCCGGGCGAGCACGTCCTCCAGGGTCCGGGCCCCCTCGTGGGTCACCGCGTACCGGAGTTCCGCCGCCAGGTAGCCCGCCACGGTCGCCCCCAGGGCCGGGTCGCGCCGCACGGTCTCCAGCACCCGCGGCGTCTCGTCGCCGTACCGCAGGAGCATGCGCCGTACGTGGTGCTCCGCGACCCCGTGCCCGGAGGCCGGTGGGGCGGGCCGCCCGGCGGCGCCCTGCCGGTCGCGGGCGCCGACCAGCGGGATCCGCGCGGTCGGGGTCGGCGGCAGCCTCCGGCCCAGCACCCGGCCGACCGCGTCCACCGCGTCCCGTGCCATCAGGCGGTAGGTGGTGTACTTGCCGCCCACGACCGTCACCACGCCGTGGCCGCTCAGCACCGCGTGGTCGCGCGAGAGCGCCGACGTGGCCGAGGTGTCCCTGGAAGCGAGCAACGGCCGCAGCCCGGCGTGGGCGCCCAGCACGTCCGCCCTGGTCAGCGGGCGGGCGAGGTAGCGGTTGACGTTGCGCAGCAGGTAGTCCACGTCCTCGGCGCCCACCCCCGGGGCGGCCCGGTCGCCCTCGTACGCGGTGTCGGTGGTGCCCAGCAGCCACCGCCCGTACCACCGCCGCAGGATGATCACCGAGTCCTCCGCCCGCGCGATGAGCCCCGTCCGTGAGTCGAAGGCCCCGCCCTCCACCAGCAGGTGCACGCCCTTGGCCGGGCGCACGGCGAAGGCCGGCTCGCCCGCCATGGCCTGGACGTCCGCGGCCCACACTCCGGCGGCGTTGACCACCGAGCCCGCCGACACCTCCAGTTCGCCCCCCTCGGCCGTGCGGACGGCCACCGCGCGCACCCGGCCCCCCTCCACGCGCATCCCCGTGACCCGGGCGTGGCTGAGGACGAGCGCGCCGTGGCCGGCGGCGGTCCTCGCCACGGCCAGGGTGTGCCGGGCGTCGTCCATGCGCCCGTCGTGGTACCGGATGCCGCCGGTGACCACGGAGGCGTCCAGCCCCGGGGCGAGCGCGAGCGTGCCGCGCCGGGACAGGTGCCGGTGCGCGGGGACCCCGGCCCCCCGCCGCCGAGCCAGCGCCATGGCGTCGTAGGCGAGCACCCCCGCACCGAAGTACGGGCGCTCCCACCAGCGGGTGGTCGGGAGCAGGAAGGGCTCGGCGGCCACCAGGTGGGGGGCGGTCACGCCGATCATCAGGTCCCGTTCGCGCAGGGCCTCCGCGACCAGGGAGAAGTTGAGCTGTTCGAGGTAGCGCAGCCCGCCGTGCGCCGTCTTGCCCGAGCGCGACGACGTCCCGCCCGCCAGGTCCCCGGCCTCGACCAGCAGGACCGACAGGCCCCTGGCCGCGGCGTCGAGCGCGCACCCCGACCCGGTGATGCCGCCGCCGACCACGACCACGTCGAAGTGCCCGCTCCCGGCCCGCGACAGCACCCGGTCACGGTCGGCGGGGGAGAGCCGGTGCGGTTCAGAGTCCACGGGTGACCTCCGCGTCGTCACCGGCGGGAGAGGGCCGCGGGACCCGCCCGGGGGCGGGACCCGCCGCGAGGGGCCGCCACAGCGGGCGGGCCGCCTCCAGGTGTGCGAGGTAGCGCCCGTAGCCGTCGTCGTAGTGGGCGCGCAGGGCCGGATCCGGTTCCACGGTCGCGGACGGGAAGGTCCACCCGGCCCGGTCCACCGAGTCGCCCACCGCCGAGAGGACGGCGCCGCGGGCGCCGACCTCGGGGGCGCGCGCCGTCTCCAGCGGTATCCCGAGCACGTCGGCGAAGACCTGGAGCCACGGAAGGGACCGGGAACCCCCGCCGCAGACCAGCAGGCGGTCCGGAGACCCCGCCGTGTCGAAGCAGTGCCGGGCCGCGTAGGCCAGCCCCTCGCACACCGCGCGCACGAGGTCGCCCCGCGAGGTCGTCAGCCTGACCCCCGTGAACTGGCCCGCCGCCCGCGGGTCGACGAACGGTGCGCGCTCGCCCGACGTGGCCAGGTACGGCAGCACCTCCACCCCTCCCGCGCCCGGGGCGCTCTCGGCCAGGGAGCGGCCGACGCCCTCCACGTCCATCCCGAGCACGGACAGCAGCCAGTCCACGGACGCCGTGCCCACCATCGCCGGCATCGCCCGCAGCCACCGTCCCCGCTCGCCCGTGGAGACGTGGAACCCCGCCGGGGTCCCCGCGGTCTCCAGGCGGTCGACGAGCACCATGCACCCGAGGGTGGTGCCGACGATCATCAGGGCGTCGCCCGGGTCGCGCACGCCCGCCCCCACCGCGCAGGCGGGGAAGTCGAACGGGCCCGAGCTGACCGGGGTCCCCTCCGGCAGCCCCAGCAGGCGCGCGCCGTCGGCGTGCAGCCCGGCGCGGGGCGCGGCCGAGACGGGCGCCAGGAGGCCGCGCCGGCCGGAGAGCCCCGTCAGCTCCAGCACGGTGTCGCTGTACCCCTTCCCGGAGCCGTCGCCGAACGGCATCGAGCTGTCGCTCGCGTCGGTGACCCGCCTGCCGGTCAGCCGGGCGAACACCGCGTCCTTGCAGTACCCGGCCGTCGCCGCCCGGTCCAGGGACCCGGGTTCGTGCTCGTCGAGCCATGCCAGCAGGGGCGCTGCGGTGCCGGGGAACATGGTCGTGCCGTTCTCGCGGTAGACCCGCTCGGTCACCCCCGTGCTGTTCCACCGCCGGAGGATCTCCGAGGCGCGCCCGTCCAGCCACGACATGGCGGGGCGCACCTGCCTGTGGTCGGCGTCGGTGAGCCAGCACCCGTCGCCCTGCCCGGTCACCGCCACCAGGTCCGGCGGGGCGCCCACCTCGGCGGCCACGGCGCGGACCACCTCCGCCACCCCCGCCAGGACGTGCTCCAGGTCCTGTTCGACCGCGCCCCCCGGCCCGTGGGCCACCGCGAGGCCGCGTCCGCGCACGGCCAGCGCCGCGCCCGTCTCGTCGAACACGACGGCCTTGACCACGGACGTGCCCGCGTCCACCCCGAGGAGGGTCCGCCCGCCGCTCACGGAGCGGCCTCCCCCGGGGAGGCCGGCGCCCCGGGGGCGGGCGGGGGGACGGCTGTGTCCGGGGGCCGCGCGTCCGGCGGGGGCCCCGCCGCCGCGCAACCCCCGCCGTCCACCTGTTCGGGGAGCCGTCGGCGGACCCGGGCCGGGCAGGCGGGCGCACCCTCGCGCAAAGCGGTGGCTTCGTCGAGCGGTCGGGACATGGGACGGGTCTCCTCACGCCGTCGGGGACTGCGGGAAGTGCCGGTGCTCCGGTGGTTGCGGGAAACTGCGGGGCGGCCGCCGAGGGGCCCGTGTCCGGTGGGCCCCGGCGGCGTCAGGGCGCGGCATCCAGGGCCGACCGCAGGTAGGCGCGGGCGTCGTCGTGGTCGGCCGCGACGTGCTCGGCGAGGGCGAGCGCGTCCTCGCCGGGCGGGTAGTCGCGGTTGGGAAGGGCGACGACGCGCATGTGCGCCGCGTCGGCCGCGCGGATGCCGTTGGCCGAGTCCTCCACGGCCAGCGGCACGGCGGTGGACGGGGGGACGCCGAGCCGGCGCAGGGCCTCGGTGTAGACGTCGGGCGAGGGCTTGCCGCGCGCGACCTCCTCGCTGGAGACCGTGGCGGCGAACAGGCCCGCCAGCCCCTCGCGCTCCAGGACGGTGTCGATGACGGGTCGGGCCGCGGAGGAGGCCAGGCCGATCACGGTCGCCGCGGCGGTGTCGGTGAGGAGGTCGCGGGCGCCGGGGAGGAGGGGGCCGCGGCCGGCCAGGAGGGCGTCGCGCATGTGCGCGACGCAGGACTCGTACACGTGCTCCGGGTCGACCCGGGCGCCGGTGCGGCTCCGGATCCGCCCGGCCACGTCCCGCGACCACTCGGGGCTGCTCATGCCCTGCACCCGGAGGGTGTCGTCGCGGGACCAGGGTGCGCCGTGGCGCCGGCAGTACACCTCCCAGGACTCCTCCCACAGGTGCTCGGTCCACACGACGACCCCGTCGAGGTCGAAGACGACCACGGGGCGGCCCACCGGGGTCCCGTGCCCGTCCGGGGAGGGGGACCCGGTCCGGCCGGAGGGGCCCCGCCGGCCGGGTTCAGCCGTCATCGCCCGCCACCTCCACCGGCACGTCGTGTTCGCGGAGTCGGGCGAGGTGTTCGCGGGGGGTCGCGGAGTCGACGATCACGGACGTGAACCCTTCCAGCGGCAGGAGGCGGTGGAGCGCGCTACGGGTGAGCTTGGAGTGGTCGATGAGCAGGTGGCACCTCTCGGCGGCGGCGACCATCTCGCGTTTGACCGCCACGATCCTGTCCTCCTGGTGGAAGGCGTGGCCCGCCGTCACCGCGGAGGTGCTGACGAAGGCGACGTCGAAGCGCATCGAGCGGATGGCCTCCACGCAGGTCGTTCCGAGGAACGAGTCGTGCTGCACGTCGTAGGTGCCGCCGAGCGCGACGACCTGCACGTCCCGCAGCCGGGACAGCTCCGTGAGGGCGTGCAGGTAGTTGGTGGCCACGGTGAGCGGGGCCAGTTCCGCCAGGTGGGGGATGAGGTGCGCGGCGGTGGTGGAGTCGTCGACGAGCACCGACATGCCGGGCTCGACCAGCCCGGCCGCCCGCGCCGCGATGGCGCGCTTGGCGTCGGCGTTGACCCGTCTCCGGTACTCGACGTTGGACTCGAAGGTGCCGCTGGGCTGGGCGGTGGCCACCCCCCGCGCCTTGCGGAGCACCCCCTGGCGCTGGAGCTCGTCCAGGTCGCGGTGGATGGTCATGACCGAGACCCCGAAGCGTTCGGCCAGCTCCTGGGCGGACACCGACCCGCTGTCCAGGACGAGGCCTGTGATCAGGGAACGCCGGTCCCCCGGCCCCGGGGGCCGTTCGTCCTCGACCCGGTCGTGCTCGCTCGGGTCCGCCTTGGCCGCCACGGTGCGTGTCCCCCGTCGTTCGTCGTCTCTGTTGCCGAACATCTCAACCGGGCGGCCCGCGTGTGTCAACCCTCGGTGTGAAGATCACTCGTCGCGACGCGGCGGGTGTGGAGGGCCACGCCCTGCTGAACTGGGGAACCACCGGAAACCGGCGAGGCCGTCCGTGAACATCACCGGAAAAGGTGTGACGAACACACCTTGACATGAGAAGAGACCGGTTCTACGTTGGCCGTCACCACGTCCGAAGGTGAAGCAGGTCACATCCCTGTGCGCCTCCGAGCAGAGGATCCGCGGTGCGCGCTGCCGGTTCACCACGCGAAGCTCCCCCCGACCCCGCCGACCGGCGCGACGCCCTCTGGCTCGGCGTCGACCTGGGGACCCAGGGCGTCCGCGCCGTCCTCGTCGACGACCACGGCGCCGTCGTCGGCTCCGGAGAGGCCGCCCTGCTCCGCGACCACCGCGACGGGCCCCGCCACGAACAGGACCCCGAGGAGTGGTGGAGCGCCACCTGCCGGGCCACCGGCGCCGCCCTCGCCGCGCGGGACCCCGGGGACGGGCGCCCGGTCGGCGCCGTCAGCGTCGACGGCACCTCCGGCACCCTCCTGCTCCAGACCGCCGACGCGCTGCCCGTCGGACCGGCCCAGATGTACGACGACGCCAGGGCGGCCTCCCGGACCGCGGCGATCCACGCCCTGGGCGCCGACCACGTCCAGCCCACCTGGGCCCTTCCCCGCCTGGTCGGACTCGCCCGCGAGGGCCGCCTCGCCCCGGGACTGCTCGTCGCCCACCAGGGCGACCACGTCTCCGGGCGCCTCGCCGGAGCGGCCGTGCCCACCGACACCAGCCAGGCCCTCAAGACCGGCTACGACCCGCGGAGCCTGAGCTGGCCGCACACCCTCGTGGACCGCCTCGGGATCGATCCGGCGGTCCTGCCCCCCGTGGTCGCCCCCGGCGCCACGGTCGGCCACGTCACTGCGGCGGCCTCCCGCGCCTCCGGCATCCCCGAGGGCACCCCCGTCCGGGCCGGCATGACCGACGGCTGCGCGGCCCAGGTCGCCACCGCCGCCCTCGCACCGGGGCTCTGGTGCTCGTCCCTCGGCACCACGCTCGTCCTCAAGGGCGCCAGCCCCCACCCGCTCCGCGACCCCTCCGGTGTGGTCTACAACCACCGCAACCCGGACGGCGGCTGGCTGCCCGGGGGCGCGTCCAGCACCGGTACCGGACGGCTCGACACCGACCTCGGCGGCCACGACCTCGACCTGCTCACCGCGCAGGCGCTCCGCCTCGGCGTCCCCGGCGGAGCCACGTACCCGCTCGCGGGCACCGGCGAACGGTTCCCCTTCGCGGCCCCCGGCGCGCGGGGGTTCGACATCGGCCCCGGGAGCGGCCCGGCGGACCCCGCCGCGCGCCTCAACCGGATCGCCCACGGGCTGGCCTACGTCGAACGCCTCTCCCTGGACGCCCTCGCCGCGCTCGGCGCCGACACCGCGGGACCGGTCACCGCCGTCGGCGGCGCGGTCCGCAACCACTGGCTCACCGCCCTGCGGGCCGACGTCCTCGGCCGCACCGTGCTGGTCCCCGCGCACACCGGGTCGGCGTTCGGCTCCGCCGTGATCGCCCGCGCCCCGGCGGGCCGCCTGGCCGAGACCGCGCGCGCCATGGTCCGCGTCGCCCACCGCTACGAACCCGATCCGTCCCGCGCGGACGAACTCGCACACGGGTACCGGCGCCTCGTCGAGGCCCTCCGCGACCGCGGGTGGCTCGGCGGCCCCCGGACCCCGGAGGGGGCCACGGCATGATCCCCGCGCACACCGAGCTGTCCCTGGTCCGCCACGGCCGCACCGTCTGGCACGCCGAGAACCGGTACGCGGGCAGTTCCGACATCCCCCTCGACCGCACCGGCCGCGACCAGGCCCGCGCCCTCGCCCTCTGGGTCGGCGACCACCCCCACGACGCGGTCGCCTGCTCCCCGCTCGGCCGCGCCAGGGCCACGGCCCTCCCCGCCGCCGCGGCGCTCGGCGTGGAGCCCGTCGTCCTGCGGGACCTCTCCGAGGCCGGCTTCGGGCTGGCGGAGGGACTGACCCTCGCCGAGACCGACGCGCGCCACCCCGGCGCGGCGCACGCCTTCCGCGCCGACCCCGCGGCCCACCCGCTCCCCGGGGCGGAGGACCCCGCCGCGGTCGCGGACCGCGTGCGCGCGGCCCTGCGGAGCCTCGCCGACGAGTACCCCGGGCGGCGCGTCCTCGTCGTCGCCCACAACACGGCGCTGCGCCTGGCCCTGTGCTCCTGGCTCGGCATCCCCCTGGCCCACTACCGGCGCGTGCTCCCCCGGCTGGACAACGGCGCCGTCACCCGGCTGCGCGTCCCCGCCGACCCCGCCGAACCGCCCGCCCTGCTGGCGCTCAACCTCCCGACGCGCCGGGAAACCCGCACGGACCCGCGGACACACGCCTCCCCGGTGAGCCCCCGGCGCCCCTCCGACCCGGCGCGTCCGCGGACCTCCGCGCCCCCGGCGAGCCCCGGTCCGGACACGCGACGGGACCCCGGCCCCTCCGACTGACCCCCGGCGCGGCCGACCGGCGGCCCCGCCGGACGGCGCCACCCCCCACCACCGACTGGAGAGCACCATGAACCCCAGAAGGAACCGCCGCCCCCCGCGTACCCCCGGATCCCCCCTCGTCCCCGGCCCGCCCGGAGCGCCGGACCTGTCCCGGCGCCGTGCCATGGGCCTCCTGGGCGCGGGCGGCGCGGCCGCGGCGGGAGCGGTCCTGCTGCCCGGGTGCGGACTGGGCACCGGCAGCATCGCCGGCGGCGAGAACGGGGCCGGCGAGGTCACCGGGGCGTTCGACTGGCGCAAGGCCGAGGGCGCCGAGATCTCCGTGCTCCAGACCCCGCACCCCTACCAGGTGGCCTTCCAGCCCCTCCTCGCGCAGTTCACGGAGCTGACCGGCATCACCGTCAACGCCGACCTCGTCGCGGAGGCCGACTACTACACGCGCCTCAACACCGAGCTGGCCAGCGGCGCGGGCAACTACGACGCGTTCATGACCGGCGCCTACTTCATCTGGACCTACGGCCCGCCCGGCTGGATGGAGGACCTGCGCCCCTGGATCGACAACGAGTCCGCCACGAGCGACGAGTACGACTTCGACGACATCTACGAGGGCCTGCGCACCTCCACCTCCTGGGACTTCACCACCGGGAGCCCGCTGGGCACAGGAGGGCAGTGGGCCGTCCCGTGGGGCTTCGAGACCAACGTGATCTGCTACAACAAGGCCGAGTTCGACCGGCGCGGCATCCGGCCGGCGGAGACCTTCGACGAACTCCGCGAACTGGCCGTCGACCTCACGGACCGCTCGGAGAACACCTACGGCCTCGCCTTCCGGGGATCGCGCTCCTGGGCGACCATCCACCCCGGGTTCATGACCCAGTTCACGAGGGAGGGCTGCGTCGACTACACGCTGGAGGGCGACCGGCTCGTGGCCGCCATGAACTCGGAGGCCGCCGTCGACTTCACCCGGAAGTGGGTCGACCTCGCGCGCGACGCCGGCCCCACCTCCTGGACCACCTACGACTACCCCGACTGCACCGCCGACCTCGGGTCGGGCACGGCCATGATGGTCTACGACGCGGACTCGGCCACCTACCCCCAGAACATCGCGGGCAACAGCGCCGAGGCGGGCAACCTCGCCTGGCACCCGGGACCGGCCGGACCCGACGGCAACTACGACACCAACCTGTGGACGTGGTCGCTGGCCATGAGCTCCGCGTCCCGCAACAAGCTCGCCGCCTGGCTGTTCATCCAGTGGGCCACGGGCAGGGACGCCCAGAGCCAGGCCGTCCAGACCGGCGAGCTGGGGTTCGCCGACCCCACCCGCGAGTCCGTGTTCGAGGACGCGTTCAAGGCGGGCCTCGGCGAGTTCTCCGGCTACCAGGAGACCTTCGAGAGGGTCATCGACTCCACGAGGATCCACTTCACACCGCAGACGCAGTTCTTCGAGAACACCGAGAACTGGGCGGTGGCGCTCCAGGACATCTACGCGGGCGACGACGCCGGGGAACGGCTCGACGCGCTGGCGCGGGCGAGCACCGACGCGCTCGACACCGAGTGAGGGGGACGAGCACGTGAGCACGACCACCGCACCCCCGGAGGCGGAGGGGGACGGGCCCGGGGGCGGCGCCCCCGTCCGCCGGGTGCCCGCCTGGCGGCGCGGGCTCCGGCCCTACCTGCTGTCCGTCCCCGCCGTCCTCGTCATCGCGGGCATCCTGTACCCGTTCGCCCTGGGCGCCTACTACGCCTTCCTCGACTACGCGGCCGTCGTCCCCGAGCCCGTGTTCGTCGGCCTCCGGAACATCACCGGGACCCTCGGCGACCCGGTGTTCTGGTCCAGCGTGCGCGTGACCGCCACCTACGCCCTCGCCGCCACGGCCGTCGAGACGGTCCTGGGCGTCGGCATCGCGCTGCTGCTCTTCCGCGCCGGCCTCGTGGGCAGGCTCCTGGAACGCCTGCTGATCCTGCCGCTGATGATCGCCCCGGTGATCGCCGGCGTCATCTGGGGGCTGATGTTCAACCCCCAGTTCGGCGTGCTCAACCACATGCTCGGACTCGGCTCCACCTTCGACTGGCTGAGCGAGGACCGCGCCCTGTGGTCGGTGATGCTGGTCGACGTCTGGATCTTCACCCCCTTCGTCGCGGTCCTCGTCCTGGCGGGGCTCCGCTCGCTGCCCCGGGAGCCCTTCGAGGCGTCCGACGTGGACGGCGCGGGCTGGTTCTACATGTTCCGGCGCCTCATGCTGCCGATGATGTGGCCCTACATCCTCGTCGCCGTGATCTTCCGGTTCATGGACTCGCTGAAGGTCTTCGACCACGTGTACGTGCTCACCGCCGGAGGGCCGGGAGGGGCCACCCGCACCCTCCAGATCGGCGCCTTCCAGAACTCGATCACCAACCTGAACTTCTCCCTCGGCAGCACCTACATGCTGCTGCTGTGGGTGATCGTGTTCATCACCGCCCGCTACCTGGTCGCCGTCCTGGGCCGGGCCCAGCGCCGCGCGGCCGGATCGGAGGACTGAACCGTGACCGCCACCCGCCGACCGGGACGGCGCCGGTTCTCCCCGGCCTCCGCCGGGGCCGACCTCCTGCTGGTCCTGTGGTTCGCCTTCTCGCTGTTCCCGATCCTGTGGATGGTCCTGCTGTCCCTCAAGTCCAGGGCGGACCAGACCTCCACCTACTTCGTGTTCACCCCGACCCCGGACAACTTCGCCACCGTCCTGAGCGAGGAGGGGGTCCGCCTCACCGGCGTCGACTTCACCGGGGCGCTGCTCACCAGCCTGGTCACCTCGCTGGGCGCGGTCCTGCTGTCCCTCGCTATCGGCGTCCCGGCGGCCTACGCGGCCGGACGCTGGGCCTACCGGGGGTCCGGGGACATCATGTTCACCATCCTGTCGTTCCGGTTCGCGCCGGAGCTGATGGTGATCGTGCCGCTTTTCGTCATCTACAACCAGCTCGGGCTGTTCGACTCCGACGCCGGCACGATCTGGGTGCTCCAGCTGGTCACCCTGCCGCTGATCGTGTGGATCCTGCGGTCCTACTTCCAGGACATGCCGGAGGAGCTCGAACAGGCGGCCCTCCTGGACGGCTACACCCGCACCCGCGCCTTCCTCATGGTGGCGCTCCCGCTGGTGCGGCCCGGCATCGCGGCGTCGGCGCTGCTGGCGTTCGTCTTCGCGTGGAACAACTACGTGTTCCCGCTGATCCTCACCGGCGGCCAGAACCCCACGGTGACCGTGGCCGTGACCCGGTTCCTCGGCGGCGGCGGGCAGGCGTTCTACAACCTCACAGCCGCGGCCGCGCTCATCGCGGCCCTGCCACCGCTCCTGGTGGCCCTGTCCATCCAGCGCTATCTCGTGCGCGGCCTGTCGTTCGGGGCGGTGAAGTCGTGAGTTCCCTGGAACTGCGCGGGCTCGGCGCCCGCTACGGAAGGAAGACCGCCCTCCACGGCCTGGACGCGGAGATCGCCGACGGCGAGTTCTTCGTCGTCCTCGGCCCCTCGGGGGCGGGCAAGACCACCACCCTCAAGTGCGTCGCCGGCCTCGTGGAGGGGGCCACCGGCGCCGTCCTCATCGGCGGTCGCGACATGACCGGGGTGGAGCCCTACGAGCGCAACGTGGCGATGGCCTTCGAGAGCTACGCCCTCTACCCCCAGAAGACCGTGGCGGAGAACCTCGCCTCGCCCCTGCGCTCCGGGCGCCTGGGGACCTGGACGCCCGAGCAGCGCGGCGCACGCATCGGCGAGGTCACCCGGACCCTGGGCATCGACCACCTGCTCGGCCGCTATCCGCGCGAGCTGTCCAACGGCCAGCGCCAGCGCACGGCCCTGGGCCGCGTGCTGGTCAGGCCGGCCGACGTCTACCTGCTGGACGAACCCCTCTCCCACCTGGACGCCAAACTGCGCGCCGCCATGCGGGCGGAGCTCAAGCAGCTCAGCGGGATGGCGCGCACCACGACCGTCTACGTCACCCACGACTATCAGGAGGCCCTCGCCCTGGGCGACCGCATCGGGGTGCTGCGCGAGGGGCGGCTCGTCCAGGTCGGCACCCCGGCCCAGGTGTGGGAGACCCCGGCGGACGCCTTCGTCGCCCGCTCCCTGGGACAGCCCGAGACGAACCTGCTGGAGGCCCGCGTGCACCGAGGACTGGCCACCACCCACGGAGGGGGAGCCACCGTCGCCCTCCCGGAGGAGGCGCACGGCGCCGACGGCGTCCTGCTCGGGCTGCGCCCCCGGGACCTGCGGATCGCAGGACCGTCCGCGCCTCCGGACGGCGCGGGGCGGGAGCTCACCATGCGCGGCCGGGTCGTCCTGGTCGAACGCCTCGGCCGCTCCCGCGAGCTGAGCGTGGACGTGGCCGGCCGGACCGTCATCACGGTCACCGACGACTCGCGCGTCCGGGAGGGGGACGACGTCACCCTCGCGGTCGCGTGGGGACGCGTCCACGTCTTCGCGGGGCCGGCGGGGGACGGGTCCCCGCACCCGCCCCGGGTGGGCAGTGCGCTGCCGGTCGGGGGGACGCGATGACGGCCGCGCCGGACACCGCGCCCCGGGCCGCCCGGAGCCTCACCCTGCGCAACCTGCACAAGACCTACACCGCGCGCGGGCGCGAGCCGTTCGCGGCCGTGCGCGGCATCGACCTCGCCGTCGAACCGGGGGAGATGGTCGCCCTCCTCGGCCCCTCCGGCTGCGGCAAGACCACTACCCTGCGCATGATCGCCGGCCTGGAGACCGTGACCTCCGGGGAGGTCCTCATCGGCGAACGCGCGGTCACCGACCTGCCCCCGGGCAGGCGCGACGTCGGCGTCGGCTTCGAGGGCTACGCCCTCTACCCGCCCCTGTCGGTGCGGGAGAACCTGGCGTACGGGCTGCGCGCGCGGAGGGCCCGCGACGTCGGGCCGCGCGTGGCCGCGATCGCCGAGCGCCTGGAGATCACCGACCTGCTGGACCTGCGCCCCGCCGGCCTCTCCAGCGGCCAGAAGCAGCGCGTGGCCCTGGCGCGGGCCCTGGTCCGCAACCCGCCGGTCCTGCTGCTGGACGAGCCCCTGTCCCACCTGGACGCCGGGCAGCGCCAGCGGGTGCGGCGCGAACTGAAGGTGCTCCAGCGCGAGTTCGGCTACACGACCATCGTGGTCACCCACGACCAGCTGGAGGCGCTCAGCCTCGCGGACCGGATGGCGGTCATGGACGGCGGTGTGATCCGGCAGTTCGGCACCCCCGACGAGGTCTTCGACGACCCCGCCGACCGGTTCGTCGCCGACTTCGTGGGCGAACCCTCGATCAACCTGGTCGGGGGCACGGTCGCGGACGGCGGCGGGGCCGTCCGCATCGGCGGGGCCGGGACCCTGCCCACGGCCTCCCGCGCCCGTGCGGGCACCCGGGTCCAGGTGGGGCTGCGCCCGCAGGACTGCGAGCTCGTCGGGCGGGGGTCGGCGCGGCCCGCGCTGAGCGCGACCGTCGGCGTGTTCGAGTACCTCATGGAGTTCGGACTGGCCACGGTCGACCTCGCCGGGCAGGACCCGCCGGAGGCGGGAGGAGGGGGCCCGGGCCGGTTCGTCGTCCAGACGCCCGGCGGGGCCTCCCTCGACCCGGGCGCCCCCGTCCTGATCGGGGCACGGCCCGAACACGTCCACCTCTTCGACCCCGGAACGGGGGAGCGACTGCGATGACCGACACCCTTCGCCTGGTCTGCGCCGGGGACAGGTTCATCTCCGCCGACCTGCTCGCCGGGGCGCTGGAGGCCGAACTGGCGGGCGGCGCCCGGCGGCACGCCCTCCCCGCCACGATCGACCGCGTCGACTCCGACTGGCCCACCGCGCCCTTCGCCGACGTGGACGGGGTCAGGGAGGCCTCCGGGGACCCCGCCGCGCTGGCCGCCCTGACCCGGGGCGCGCACGCCCTGGTCACCCACCTGGCGCCGGTCACACGCGAGGTGGTCGAGGCGGGGCGCGGCACCCTGCGGGTCATCGGCGTGACCCGGGGCGGCCCCGTCAACGTGGACGTCGCGGCGGCGGCCGAGGCGTCGGTGCCCGTGGTCCACCTGCCCGGGCGCAACCTGGGCGCGGTCGCCGAGTACTGCGTCGGAACGATGATCTGCGCCATGCGGGGCCTGCCCGACGCCGCGGCCGGGCTGGCGCGCGGCCGGTGGGACGCGGAGGGGTTCCGGTACGAGCGCACCGGCACGGAGCTGCGGGCGGCCACGGTGGGTCTGGTCGGGCTGGGGGCGGTGGGGGCGCGGGTGGCCGAACTGCTGGGAGCCTTCGGCGCGACGGTGCTCGCCCACGACCCCTACGCCGACCCCGCGACGGCGCGCCGCGCGGGCGCCCGCCTGGTGGGGCTGGACGAGCTGCTGGCCGGGTCGGACGTGGTGAGCCTGCACGCCCGCCTGACGGAGGAGACCCGCCACATCGTGGACGCGGCGGCGCTCGCGGCGATGCGGCCGGGATCACTGCTGGTCAACACCGCGCGCGGTGAACTGGTGGACGCGGTCGCGCTGGACCGGGCCCTGGAGTCGGGGCACCTGCGCGGAGCGGTGCTGGACGTGTTCGACCCCGAGCCCCCGGCGGCGGGAGACCCGCTGCTGCGGCGCCCGGGGGTCTTCGCCACCCCGCACCTGGCGGGCGCGTCCACCCAGGTCGCGGAGGAGTCCGCGGTCCGGATCGCGCGCGAGGTCGCGGCGGTGCTCACGGGGGGAGGGGCCGGCCGGGACACGTGAGCGCGCGGACAACGGTCGTCCACAGGCCGCGTCCGGCTCTGGCGCCCCAGCGCCCGCCCCGGTTGACTGGAAGACGGGGGGTCCCCAGGGGCCCGCCCGCTCCGGCCTGCCCTCGCACGGCCGGCCCGGTCGCGCGCCCCGGGCCCCGCCCGCGCTCCACACCCTGCGGCCCCACCCCAGCTCCCGGCCGCCACCCCCGCCTGTCCGGGGTGACGTTCCCCGCGTCGGCAGTGCGCGGCGGCGAGTTCTCCCGGCGGCCCCTCCCGGCGCGGGAGGCCGTCCCGGGTCTGCGACCACGGGCGGGCCCTCCCCGGGAGGCGCCGCCCGCCCGGGAGGGCCGGCCGCGGCGGCCCCGGGACCCCCGCGTCCCCGGTGTGGGACGCCAGGTGCGGGAAGGTAGGAACCAGCCGACCCGAAGGACGTCATGACCTGGCACATGCAACCGATGGCCGCCCTGGACTTCGAGTCCACCGGACTGGACCTGGCCGCCGACCGGATCGTCACCGCCGCCCTGTGGCGGATCGACCCCGGCGCCCGCACCAAGGACGCCACCACCTGGCTGGCCGACCCGGGCATCGAGATCCCCGAGGAGGCCGCGGCCATCCACGGGATCACCACCGGGCACGCCCGCGAGCACGGCCGCCCGGCCGCGGAGGTGGTGGCCGAGATCGGCGCCTCCCTGGAGCGGGCCGTCGTGGAGGGGCTGCCCGTGGTGATCTACAACGCCCCCTACGACCTCGGCCTGCTCTCCGCCGAACTGGAACGGCACGGCTCGGGGGTGAGCTTCTTCGGGCAGCTGCGCGTCGTGGACCCCCTGGTGCTGGACAAGCAGATGGACCCCTACCGCAGGGGCGGGCGCAAGCTGGTGGACGTGTGCGCGCACCACGGCGTGCCGCTGGACGAGCAGCAGGCCCACGGGGCCTCCGCCGACGCGCTCGCCGCGGCCCGCCTGGCCTGGAAGCTCGCCGCCGCCCACCCCGAGCTGGCCGAGATGGGCGTGGACGACCTGCACGCCGCCCAGATCGGCTGGAAGGCCGACCAGGCGGCGTCCTTCCAGGCCTACCTGCGGAGGGGGCGGGACCCCGAGGCGGTTGTCGACGGCTCGTGGCCGATCGCCAAGGCCTGAACCCGGACAGCGCGCCCACCGCGGGGGCCGTGCCCGCGCGGGCGGTCGGCCCGCCCCTCCCGGCCGGAGCCCCGGCCCGGTAC
>NZ_JBSHDN010000024.1:0-50830 GCF_053616335.1 Nocardiopsis sp. NPDC055824 | reverse complement strand
GGGCCGCGCGCCGGACGGTCGCGTCCCTCCCCCGGCCCCGCCCGCCGGACGCGGGGCGGCGTCCACAGGCGCGGGCGGGTACTGGGCCGCGCGGCTCCCCTGGCCTAGGCTGGCCTCCGTGACACGAACCACAGAGGGTCTCGGCCCGGAACTCCACGCCTACGTCGTCGCCCACAGCGAGCCCGTCGACGACGTCCTCGCCGACCTCGCCGAGGAGACGGCGGAGCTCTTCCCCTCGCACAAGGGCATGCAGATCGGCCCCGAGCAGGGGGCGTTCACCACACTCCTCACCCGGATCTGCGGGGCTCGGGACGTCGTGGAGGTCGGCACCTTCACCGGCTACTCCTCGATCTGCCTCGCCCGCGGCCTCCCCGACGACGGCACCCTGCTGGCCCTCGACATCAGCGACGAGTGGACGTCCGTGGCCCGCCGCTACTGGGAGCGCGCCGGGGTCGCCGACAAGATCACGCTCACACTCGGACCCGCGCTGGACTCCCTGCGCGCCCTCCCCCGCGAGCCCCTCTTCGACCTGGCCTTCCTGGACGCCGACAAGGAGGGCTACGTCGCCTACTGGGAGGAGCTGGTCCCCCGGCTGCGTCCGGGCGGCCTGGTCCTGGCCGACAACACGCTCTCCCACGGACGCGTCGTGGACCACGACAACACGTCCGCCCACGTCCAGGGCATCCGCGACTTCAACGACCGCCTGGTCGCCGACGACCGCGTCACCCAGGTGCTGCTGCCCGTCGGGGACGGGCTCACGCTCGCGCGCAGGAACTGACACGCCCCCCGCCGCCCCTGCGGGCGGCAGGGCCCCGGCGGATCGCGCGCACCTTCGGTAATGTCCAGTCCCATGCGCCTGCTGCACACATCGGACTGGCACCTGGGCCGCTCCTTCCACCGGGAGAACCTCATCGACGCCCAGTCCGCCTTCCTCGACCACCTCGTCGGCACCATCCGCGAACGCGGGATCGACGTGGTGGTCGTGGCCGGCGACCTCTACGACCGCGCGCTGCCGCCGGTCGACGCCGTCCGCCTCTTCGACCGGGCGCTCGGCCGCATCCGCGCCACCGGCGCCCGCGCCGTCCTCATCAGCGGCAACCACGACTCCCTCGCGCGGATGTCGTTCGCCACCGGTCTCATCGACGCCTCCGGCGTCCACCTGCGCAGTTCCCTGGACGGCGTGGGGACCCCCGTCCTGATCGAGGACGAGCACGGCCCCGTCGCCTTCTACGGCATCCCCTACCTGGAGCCGGAGGTCGCACGCCACCACTGGGACCTGCCCGAGCGCGGGCACGCGGCGGCCGTGGGCCACGCCATGGACCTCGTCCGGGCCGACCTCGCGGAGCGCCCCGGGACCCGCTCGGTGGTGCTCTCGCACGCCTTCGTCACCGGCGGCGAGCCCTCCGACAGCGAGCGCGACATCTCCGTCGGGGGCGCCTCCAACGTCCCGGCGTCGGTCTACTCGGGGGTGGACTACGTCGCGCTCGGCCACCTGCACGGGAGGCAGACCATCACCCCCTCGGTGCGCTACCCGGGCAGCCCCCTCGCCTACTCCTTCTCCGAGGAGCACCACGTCAAGGGCTACTGGGTGGTGGACCTGGACGCCGGCGGCCTGGCGGGCGCCGAGTTCGCGGAGGCGCCCGTCCCCCGGCCGCTGGCCCGGATCCGGGGCAGGATCGAGGACCTGCTCACCCGGCCCGAATGGGAGGGGTACACCGGCCACTGGCTCCAGGTCACCCTCACCGACCCGCGCCGCCCGGCCCACCCGATGGACCGGCTGCGCGAGCGCTTCCCCCACACCCTGGTCCTGGAGTTCGCCCCCGAGGGCGGCACCCCCGACACACGCCCGGTCGCCGCCTCCGTCGCCGACCGCAGTGAGCGCGAGGTGGTCGCCGACTTCGTGGAGTGGGCCCGGGGCACCCCCGCCACCCCCGAGGAGGAGGCCCTCGTGAACACCGCCGTCGAGCAGGTCCGTCTCCAGGAGGGGATGCGCTGATGCGCCTGCACACCCTCACCCTCCAGGCGTTCGGCCCGTTCGCGGGCACCGAGGAGGTGGACTTCGACCGGCTCGGCGCGGGCGGCCTCTTCCTCGTCCACGGCCCCACCGGCGCGGGCAAGACCTCCGTGCTGGACGCGGTGTGCTTCGCCCTGTACGGCAGCGTCCCCGGCGCCCGGGGCAGGGACCGCTCCCCCCGGAGCGACCACGCCCCGCCGGACCGGCGCCCCCTGGTCACCCTGGAGTTCACCGTCGGGGGGCGCCGCGTCCGCATCGAGCGCAGCCCCCGCTGGGAACGGCCCAAGAAGCGCGGCACCGGCACCAGGGTCGAGAACGCCAAGGTCGTGGTCCTGGAGCACTCCGGCGGCCGCTGGACGGACGTCACCACCCGTCCCGACGAGGCGGGCCAGTTCGTCGGCGACCTGGTCGGGCTCACCCTCGACCAGTTCTGCCAGGTCGCCATGCTCCCCCAGGGCGACTTCGCACGGTTCCTGCGCGCCAAGTCGGACGAGCGGCGCGACTCCCTGGAGCGGATCTTCAACACCCGCGTGTTCCGCGACGTCGAGGAGTGGTTCAAGGGGCACGCCAACAAGCTGCGCCACGAGGTGGAGTCCGCCGGCGACGAGGTGCGCTCGGTCGCGGGGCGGATCGCCGAGGTCGGCCGGTCCACCGCGCCCGAACTGCCCGAGGAGCTGACGGCGTGGGCCGCCGAACTGGCCGCCGTCACCGGCGCCACCGCGCTGGACGCCGTCCCCGTGGCCGCCGAGTTCACCGCCGCGCGCGACGCCGCCCTGCGCGCCCTGGCCGACGGGCGGGAGCTCCGCGCCCGCCAGGAGCGGTTGGCCGCCGCCCGGGACCGGGCTGCCCGGCTCGCCGGGCACGCCGACCGGCGGGCCGGGCTCGACGCCCGGCTCGACGCCGCCGAGCGCGCCGAGTCGGTGCTGCCCTTCCTGCGCGCCCGCGACAGCCGGCGCACCGACCTGGACAAGGCCGAACTGGCCGTCGCCGACCACCTGTCCCTGGTCGCCGGGCTCCCCGGGATCGGCCGGGCCGTGTCCTCACCGCCGTCCGTGCCGGAGGCCGCCGGCCCGGACGCCCCCGGCACGGAACCGCTCCGGCCCCAGGAGGCGCTGCGCGCCGCCGAGCAGGAGCGCCGCGCCGAACTGGCCCGCCTCGAGCACCTCCGTGGGGACGCCGGGCGGCGCCGCGCCCTGGGCCGCTCCGTCGACGAGCTCACCGCGCGCCTGGACCGCACCCGCGAGGAGTCGGCGCGCCTGCGCGAGCGGGCCCTCTCCCTGCCTCCCCGGGTCGAGTCCCTGACGGGCGAACTGCGCCGGGTCCGCGACCTGGCCGGGCAGGTGGAGTCCGCCGGAACCGCCCTGGCCGCCGCTGAGCGCCGCCGGGATGCGGCCGCCGCGTACGAACGGCTCGGCCGCGAGCTGGAGCAGGCCGAGGCCCGGTGCCGCCGCGCCGTGGACGCCGCGCAGGCCGCACGCGAGCGGGCCCTCGCGCTGCGCGAGCGGCGGATCACCCACATGGCCGCCGAGCTGGCGTCGGGCCTGGCCGAGGGGGCCCCGTGCCCGGTGTGCGGGTCGGCGGAGCACCCGCGTCCCGCCCTCCCCTCGGACGGGGACCTGGTCACCGCGGAGGAGGAGCGTGCGGCGCAGGCCGCGGCGGACGACGCCGCCTCCCGCCGCACCGCGGCGGAGAGCGACGTGGTGGCATTGGGCGAGCGCCGGGCCGCGGCGCTCGAACGCGCCGAGGGCCTCACCCCGGGGTCCGCCCGGGACGAGGTCGGGGAGCGCGCGAGGGAGCTGGCCGACGCCCGCGCCGCCGCCGGCGAGGTCCGCCGGGTGGAGGAGGCGCTCGAACAGCTCGAGGCCGAGGTGGAGCGGATCCGCGCCCGGGAGGGGGAGCTGACCCGGCTGGAGGCGGAGGCCGGGACCGAGCTGGAGAGCGCGGTCCGGGAGCACGGGAGGCTGACAGCCCTGCTCGACGCGGCGCGCGGGGGCGATCCGGGGCTGGAGGAGCGGATCACCAGGCTGTCCGGGGAGGCCGACCTGCTGCGCGCCGCCGCCGAGGCCGCGAACACCCGCGACGGCGCAGCCGAGGAGTACCGGTCCGCCGTCGCCGAGGCCGAGCGGTACCGGGCCGAGGCCCGCTTCGCCGACGAGGCCGGGGTGTGGGAGGCGGCCGTGGACGAGCCGCAGCGGCGCGCCCTGCGCGAGCGCGCCCGCGCCTTCGACGACGAGCTGGCCGCGGCCCGGGCCGCGCTGGCCGATCCGGAGCTCCTCGCCGCCGACGGCCCGGTCCCCGACATCGCCGCGCTGACCGCCGGGGCCGAACGGGCCTCCGCCGCGGCCGACCGCGCGGTCGCCTGGCGGAGCATGCTGGAGGAGCGGGCCCGGCGCCTGTCCGCCCTCCGCCGGGAGCTGCGGAGCCGGATGGAGGGCAGCGAACCGGTCCTGCGCCGCTACGCGGTGGCCGAGGGCCTCCGCGGCCTGGCCGCGGGCACCTCCGGGGACAACACCGACAACGTCCGCCTGTCCGCGTACGTGCTGGCCGCCCGCCTGGAGCAGGTGGTGGCGGCGGCCAACGGCCGGCTGCTGACGATGTCGGACGGCCGGTACGAACTCCGCTACACGGTGGACAAGGCCGCGGGGGACGGCCGTGCGCGGTCGGCGGGCGGCCTGGGCATGCGGGTGGTCGACGCGTGGACGGGGGTGGAGCGCGACCCGGCCACCCTGTCGGGCGGCGAGACGTTCTTCAGCTCACTGGCCCTGGCGCTGGGGCTGGGCGACGTGGCCGCCGCCGAGGCGGGCGGCGCCGACATCGACACCCTGTTCGTGGACGAGGGCTTCGGCACCCTCGACGAGGACACCCTGGAGGAGGTGCTGGACGTGCTGGACCGCCTGAGGGACGGCGGGCGGGCCGTGGGCGTGGTCAGCCACGTCGCCGACCTCAAGCACCGGGTCACCACCCGGTTGAAGGTGGTCAAGGGGCCCTCCGGCTCGCGGGTGGAGCACACCGGCTGACCGGGCGTCCGGGGCCGCTTCCCGGACGGGGGCGGCCCCGGTTCCGTCCCCGGGCGGAGGACGCCCGTTCCGGCGGCCGGGTGCGGGGCGGGGGCCGAGCCCCGCGCGCACGCCGCCCGGCCGCGCCCGGGGCGCTCCGTCCACGCGCACCCCTCGGCGGGACGGGCCCCGCACCCACCCCGGGTCGGCGCACCCGCGCGGCGGTGCGACAATGACCAGCGTGAATTCGCTGGTGGACATCGCTGTGTTCGGAATCGTGGGCGCCATCATGATGGCGGCCCTCATCGGTCTGCTCCTCGTGGTCTCGGGGAGCGCTCGCGGGGCCTCGCCCCGGGTACGGGTGGCGTTCGGGGCCGCCTCCGTGGTGCTGCTGGTGGCGCTGCCGACGCTCACCGCCGCCAACACGCTGTCCTCGGGCTCCGGTTTCTGGGTGGCGTTCGCCACGGCCACCTGTGTGGTGGCCGTCGTGTACGCGGTGAACGTGGCGATGCTGCCGGTGGTGGCGCGCCGCCGGGCCGCCGCCACGGGCGAGACCGCCCTCGCGTCGCTGCGGCCGTCGCCGCCGGTCCTGGCCGCGGGCCTCCTGATCTGCCTGGCGCTGGGACTGCTGGGCGCGGCCGTGGCCGCCCTCGTCGTCTGAGCCCCGCCCCTCCCCGCACCCCGTGCCCCGTGCCCGTCGACGCGGGGCACTCGTCGTCCGGGCCCGGCCCCGCGACGGGGCTCCCCGGGCCGACCGCGGCCCCGCCCGTCACGCCCCCGGACACGACGGCGGGGGCGCACCGGGTGGTGCGCCCCCGCCTCCGGTCGGGTCAGCGGCCGTTCGCGGCGGCCGGGTCGTCGTCCGCGGCGCCTTCTCCGGCGGACTCCTGTGCCCCCCGTTCGTCCTTCCCGTCCCGCCCGTCCCGCTCCGTCCGGTCGGCGGGGTGGTCGGAACCGGCGGCGTCCGGCTCGCCGGCGGGCGCCGTCGCGGTCCCCGGGGAGGCCAGGCCGCGCGAGCGGCGGTCCAGTTCGGCCAGGTAGGCGTTGTAGTCGTCCATGTCGGCGTCGTCCGAGCCCCCGCGGCGGCTGTGGCGCTCCCTGCGGCGCTCCTGCTTCTCGTCGTCGCGGGACCACTGGACCACGAGCGTGAGCATCACCAGGAGCGTGGGGATCTCCCCGAGCGCCCAGGCGACCCCGCCGCCCGCGTACTGGTCCTCGGCCAGGCCGTCCAGCCACGGCACGTCGAACTGGCTGTAGAAGTCCATGGCCATCGGGGCCGACTGCATCATGATCGAGATGCCGAAGAAGGCGTGGAAGCCCATCGCGAGCAGCAGGAGCAGGATGCGCAGCAGGTAGGGCATCTTCCTCGGCGCCGGGTCGACGCCCACGATGACCCAGTAGAAGAGGAAACCGGTGATGAGGAAGTGCGCGCCCATGAACAGGTGACCGAGGTGGTCGTTCATCAGGGTCGGGAAGAGCGGGGTGAAGTACAGGGCGTAGGGGCTGAACACGAACAGCGGCGCCGCCACCGCGGGGTGTGTCACCACCTTGGAGAAGCGGCTGTTCAGGAACAGGTTCAGCCACTCGCGCGGCCCCCGGTCCCCGCGCTGCCGGGCGGGCTTGAGCGCGCGCAGCGCGAGCGTGACGGGCGCTCCCAGCACCAGCAGGATCGGGGTGAGCATCGACAGGGTCATGTGCTGGATCATGTGCGTCGAGAACAGCACCATCGCGTAGGTCGCGAAACCGCTGAGCTGGATGACGACGATCGACAGCAGACCCGCCCCGAACGCGACCGTGCGCCCGACGGGCCAGGTGTCGCCGCGGCGCAGCAGCCGGGTCACCCCCGCCGCGTACAGTCCTCCGGCGACGACCACGAGCATGATGAAGAACAGGTCCGGACGCCACAGGGTGAGCAGCGTCTGCACGCTCATGGGCGGCGGGACGGGGAAGCCGAGGATGGCGGCGGCGGGGTCGACGGTGCCCTCCAGCGGCGGGGGCGGGGCGGTGCGCCCCAGGCCGACGGAGACACCGATGACGGTGGCCATGACGAGCACCTCGACCAGGGCGATGCGCAGGAACGAGCCGCGCCGGAACTCCGGGCCGCCGGCCCCCTTGAGGGCGAACTCGCGGTGCATGTACCCGAACGCCCCCAGGACGCCGAACAGGATGATCTTCACCAGGATGATCAGCCCGTACTCGGTGGTGACGAGCTCGGCCGGTGAGGAGAGCCGGGCCAGGGCGCTGGCCGCGCCGCTGACGGCGACACCGATGTAGGCCCACAGGGCCAGGCGGCTGAACCGGTGGGCGGCGACCGCCGGCTCCTGGGCATCCCGGCGCACCGCGTGGTAGGTGACGGCCGCCAGCCCGCCCACCCACACGCTGATGGAGACGACGTGCATGGCGAGCCCGGTCACGGCGAGTTCATGGGCGCCGGAGGAGGCGGAGTGGCCGGTCAGGGCGGGCGGCGTGGTGGCGACCAGGGCGAGGACCAGGAGCCACAGGCCCCCGGTCGCCGTGGTCGCCGTGCGGCCGAAGAGGGCGATGCCGGTCGTCAGCAGGATGACGAACATGAGCGCGATGCCGCCCGAGACCGCCCCGGCGTACGCGGTGACCTCGTCGACGCTGACCTGGCCGATGGTCCTGGCCAGGAACTCGGAGGCCTGGAAGTAGAGGGTGGCCACGGCCGCGACGGCCCAGACGAGGGCCGCCCAGGTGGCTCCGCGCACGTAGGAGGCCGCCTGCGGGGTGAGCCTGCCCTGGCGCGAGGGCAGCAGGACCGCGGCGAGCAGGAGGAGCCCGATCGCGACCACGGCCGAGCCGTCCATGGCGACCTTGGCCAGCGGCATGCCCCACCGCACGGCCTCGCCCGCGTCGGGGAGGCCCGGGATGACCTCGGGGAAGGCGGCGCCGCCGAGGACCAGGGTGAGGCTCAGCCCCGTGAGTCCCAGGACCGCGGCGGCCACGGCGAACAGGGGCACCCGCCCTGTGCCCGGAGCGTCGTCATGGTGCTCCGGGGAGGAGGATGTCGCATTGTGTGCGAGTGGAGCCACGCGGCACTCCGTCGTCGATGTCGTTCGGTTGGCTGGTCGGAGCCCTCGGTTGTGGCCGCCTCGCCGCCGCACGGTCGGCTCCGGCAGGGGCTGTGCACGGAGGAGCACCTCGCCCAAGGTTAAACGGTCTACTACACGGCGTCGGACTGGGGTTCGCCCGGACGGCCCCCGCGACCGTGCGGCCCTCCCGCGCCGCGGGGCGCCGCCCCCGGGCCGGCCCCCGCTGCGCGCGGGCCCCTGTTGTCGGGTTCTCCCCTTCCGGCCGGGCTCTTCGCGCTACGCTCGTGAACCAGTCGTGACGACGGTCTCACTCCTCCTCGCGTTCGTCCCCCGCTCCCACGATCCCCCCGCGGATCCCGTGTCCCAGCAGCACTCTCTCGTCGCGAGCGTACGAAGGAGACGGCGATGACCGAGTTCGACAGTGTGGTCCGCTCCAGGCGGGTGGTCACCCCCGAGGGGGTCGTGCCCGCCTCCGTCGCCGTCCGCGACGGCCGCATCGAGGCCGTCGCGGACCACGGTGCGCACCTGCGCGCGCGGCAGGTGACCGATCTCGGTGACGTGGCCCTGCTGCCCGGGGCCGTGGACATCGGCACCGGCGTACACGTGCCGGGCCGGGGGCTGGCCGAGTCCTACCGCCTGGTGGGACAGGCGGCGCTGAGGGGCGGTGTGACCTGTGTGGTCGCCGCCCCGGCGCCCGCGCGCCCGGCGATCACGTGCGCCGAGGCGCTGCACGCCCACCAGCTGGCGGCCACGGGCTCCGCGGTGTCCGTGCGCTTCCTGGGAGGGGTGACGAGCGGCACCAGTCCGCTGGACCTGGCCGACCTCCAGGCGGCGGGCGCGGTGGCGTTCCACTGCTCCCTGTCGGACGGGGGGTCCCCGGACATGGCGGCGATGAGCGACGCCCTGCTGCGCAAGACGATGGCCGAGCTCACCGCGTCGGACGCGGTGCTGCTCGTGCACACCGAGGACGCCCGCGAGCTGGGGTCCCCGCCGGTGTCCGCGGAGCAGCGGCCGCCCCGGGCGGAGCGCCGGGGGATGGAGCGGGTGATCGCGGCGGCGCGCGTGGTGGGGGCGCGCACGCACGTGTGCCCGTTCACGGCGGCGGACTGCGCGGCCCTGCTGGCGGCGGCGGAGTCGATCGGCGTGGCGATGACGGCGCACACCTGCCCGCACTACCTCTGCCTGCCCGCGGAGGGGCTGGCCCCGTCCTCGCCCGCGCACGGCTGCCGTCCACCGCTGCGCTCCGACGCCAACCGCAGGGCGCTGTGGAGCGCCCTGCTCTCGCAGGGCTCGGCGATCTCCACGATCGGTTCGGGGCACCTGCCCTCCCACGGCCTGTACACGCTGGAGTGGAGCCTGTCGGCTCTGTGGACGGCGGCGCACCGGCGCGGGCTGGGCCTGGCGGACCTGGCCCGCTGGACGTCGCGGGCCCCGGCGGAACTGCTGGGGCTGGACGGCAAGGGTCGGATCGCGGCGGGGTTCGACGCGGACCTGGTCGCCTTCGACCACGCCCGCGGGGTGGCGGTCCCCCCGGCCGACCCGAGCCCGTACGCGGGTAGGGAGCTGACCGGCCGGGTAGGGCGGGTGTGGGTGTCGGGACGCGAGGCGGCGACCGGGGACGACCGGTAGCCCTCCCCCGGGGAGGCCGCCGCGGGTCCTGGACGGCACCGGCGCACCCTCGTGTCACACCCCACACACCGCCCTTACACGGTGTCAACAAGAACGCCGAGAGACATGCATGTTGGCGATAGCGCCGGAACGCCTTCGCAGTTCACAGTGGGGCTATCAACGGAGATACCAGTGGAGGAACCGTGCGCATCGGCGTGCCCCGTGAGATCAAGAACCACGAGTACCGGGTGGCCATCACTCCCGCGGGAGTCCACGAGCTGGCCGGCCGGGGCCACGAGGTGGTCGTCGAACGCGGCGCCGGCATGGGCTCCTCCATCTCCGACGAGGAGTACTCCGCGGCGGGGGCCCGCATCCTGGACACCGCCGACGAGGTGTGGGCGGCGGGCGACCTCGTCCTGAAGGTCAAGGAGCCGGTCCGGGAGGAGTACCACCGGATGCGCGAGGGGCAGGTCCTCTTCACCTACCTCCACCTGGCCGCGTCCCGGGAATGCACCGAGGCCCTGCTGGAGCGGGGGGTGACGGGCATCGCGTACGAGACCGTGCAGCTGCCGGACGGAGCCCTGCCGCTGCTGGCCCCGATGTCCGAGGTGGCGGGGCGGCTGGCACCCCAGATGGGGGCGGTGACGCTCCAGCGGCCCAACGGCGGCCGCGGGGTCCTGATGGGCGGCGTCCCGGGCGTGCGACCGGCGCGGGTGACCGTGATCGGCGGGGGCGTCTCCGGCCTCAACGCGGCGCAGATCGCGGTGGGCATGGGCGCCGACGTCACCGTGCTGGACCTGAACGTGAACAGGCTGCGCCACGTGGACGCGCTGTACCGGGGCCGGATCAGGACCGTGGTCTCGAACGCGTTCGAGCTGGAGCACTCCGTCCTGGAGTCCGACATGGTGATCGGCGCGGTGCTGGTGCCGGGCGCCCGGGCGCCCAAGCTGGTGTCCAACGAGCTGGTGTCGCGGATGCGGCCCGGGGCGGTGCTGGTGGACATCGCGATCGACCAGGGCGGCTGCTTCGAGGACTCCCGGCCGACCACGCACGACGACCCGACGTTCCGGGTGCACGACACGGTGTTCTACTGCGTGGCGAACATGCCGGGCGCGGTGCCCAACACCTCCACCCACGCGCTGACCAAGGACACCCTGCGGTACGCGGCGGCGCTGGCGGACAAGGGCTGGCGCCGGGCCCTGCGCGAGGACGACGCGCTCGCCGGGGGGCTCAACACCTTCGGCGGCGAGGTGGTGTACGCGCCGGTCGCGGAGGCGCACGGCCTCAAGCACCGGAGGCTGGACGAGGTCCTCGCCGCCGGCTGAGCGCTCTCGCCCCTTCCCGCGCCCTTCCGGGCCGTCCCCGTCCGAGCCCGTCCGGCCGGGGGCGGCCCGGACCCGTGCGCGGGGACGGGAACGGGAGCGGGGGCGGACCCGTATGTGGGACGGCGGGCGAGCGCGGGGACGGGAGCGGACCCGTACGCGGGGCGGGGGCGGCAGGCGCCCGTCCCCGGGGCGCCGCCGCGGGGAGCGCACACCGGTGTCGGCGGCCCCCGGGGACCCCCTGTATCCAAGGAAACCCGGAAACCCTCCGCGGCGCCAGGCCGTCCGTCCGCCTGTGGACGGCGCGGGCGCGCACCGCGTTCCGGGGACCGGGGCGGGCCCCCGACCGGGCCCGGCCGATGGGAAGGACCACGCGGTTCGGGGTGGTCGGGCAGGTCGGGCGCGGGTACGGTCGGGAGGAAGGCCCGCGTCCGCCCGCCTGGGACGGACGACCTGCGGGAGGACGAACACCGAGGTGGGGACAGCGTGGCACACACCGGCTCGGCGACCGCGACACGGATCGTCGAACTCGAGCTGATCCGACTGCGGCCCGCGTCCGGCGGGCGGAGCGCCGACACCGACGGCCCCGTCCTCGTCAGAGTGGCCGACGGCGAGGGGCTCTGCGGCTGGGGAGAGCTCCCCGCCGCCACCGGGGCCCAGTGGGAGGCCCTGACCGCCGGGTTCGCCCCGGCCCTGCTCCGGCACACGTGGAGGCGCCCCACCGAGGCGGGCGACGCCTGGGCCGACCTCCCGCGGGATCCCGCTGTGGCGAACGCCCTGGACACCGCCTGCTGGGACCTGTGGAGCCGACAGCGCGGGACGCCGCTGTCGCACGCCCTCGGCGGTGAGCGCACCGCGCTCACCGCGGGGGTGACCCTGGCCCGCCAGGTCACCCTGGAGTCGGTGGTCACGGAGGTGAACCGGCAGGTCGGTTCGGGTTTCCGGCGCATCAGGCTGGAGGTGGAGCCGGGGTGGGACGCCGACGTGGTCCGGGCCGTGCAGACCAGTTTCCCGTTCCTGGTCCTCCAGGTGGACTGCGGAGGCCGCTACACGGAGTCGCCCGCCGACCTGGACTCGCTGCGCGCCATGGACGGGCTGGGCCTCCTGGCCGTCGAGGACCCCTTCGCTCCGGGCGACCTGGCCGCCCACGCGCGCCTGGCCTCGGAGCTGCGCACCCCTGTCGCCCTGGGCCGGGGGCTGTCGTCGGTGGAGGACCTGGACGACGCGATCCGCGCCGAGGCGGGCGGGGCCGTCAACGTGGACCCGACCCGGTTGGGCGGGCTGACGTCCGCCCGGCGCGCGGTGGACCGCGCCGTGGACGCGGGCTGGCAGGTGTGGTGCGGCTCGTCGGCGACGACCGGGATCGGCCGTGCGGCCGTGGTCGCGCTGGCGTCCCTGACCGGGGCGGCCCTCCCGGTGGAGATGCCCGGCGCCGGGAACCGCAGCCGCGACCTGGTGGTGCCGCCGGTGCGCGCCCATGACGGTGTGGTGCCGATCCCCTTGGCGGAGAGCGGGCTGGGACACGGGGTGGACCGGGCCGCGGTGGCCGACCGGACCGCGCGGTCCCTGGTGGTGGACGCGGACGGGCCGCGCGAGGTCCGCGCCGCGCGCGAGGCCCGCGGCCGACGCCGCTGACCCCGCGCCGGGCGGGCGTGCCCGCGGTCCCCGCAGCGCCGCTCCGCACGCGGCGGGGCGCTGCTGCGGAGGGCGCGCACCTATAACCGAACGCCGTTAGGTAGAGTTGCGGCACCGTCCGGCCCCGACCCCCGGACCCGACGTGACAGTGGAGGCGCGGTGCGCGTATTCGCCGACATCAACGAGGTGCTCTCAGCCGAGGGCGAGCACCTGGGCCACACCGACTGGGTGACCATCGGCCAGGACCGGATCTCCCTCTTCGCCGACGCGACCGAGGACCACCAGTGGATCCACGTCGACCAGGAGAGGGCGGCCGACGGCCCCTTCGGCACCACCATCGCGCACGGGTTCCTGACCCTGTCGTTGCTGGCCCACTTCTCCCAGTCGATCATCTCGGTCACCGAGAAGCCGAGCATGTCCGTCAACTACGGGCTGAACAAGGTGCGGTTCCTCCAGCCCGTCGCGTCCGGCTCCCGCGTCCGCGACGGCGTGGAGATCGTCTCCGTCAAGGAGACGCCCAAGGGCTACCTGGTCTGCACCCGGCACACCGTGGAGATCGAGGGCTCCGAGCGCCCCGCGCTCGTCGCCGAGTCCCTCGGCCTCTGGGTGCCCTGACCGCGCGGGCCCCGGGCTCCCGGGGTCCGGGCCGGACGCGCCCCGGGGCCCGGTGCCCGGTGCCCGGGGCGCGTCCGTCGCGGTGCGCGGCGGCCCGCCCTCAGCGGGCGATCCTGCGCAGGATGCGGCGCCCCAGGCCGGGGGTGAACCAGCGCAGTTTGCGCTCGGCCCGCTCCGCGCGCCTGCGGAGCCTCTGCGCCTCGGCGCGCGCCTGGTTCAGCTGGTGGCGGAGCGCCTCGGCGGAGTCCTCCGCCCGCTCCTCGTCCGCGGGACCGGCCCCGTCCGCCACCACGAAGGCCTGCGCGGACGCCCACTGGACGCCGAACAGCTCCTCGACCAGCTGGTCCAGCTCCTTCGGCTCCGCCTCGGGCTCCAGGTGGCGGGCGCGGGCGAACGCGGACGTGCGCTCCAGGCGCAGCACCCCGTCCCCCGCCCGCGTGGCGCCCGGCAGGGGCGCGCAGAACAGGCCGTCGCCCCGCCGGTCCAGCAGCGCCACCAGGTTCGCGACGGCGTTGTCGCGCGGTTCCGCCCCGGCGGGGACGTGGAGACGGAAGGGCACCCGCGGGTCCTCCTCCGGGTCTCCCTCGGTGAAGCGCACCCGGGGATCGCCCCGGAAGGTCTCCCGCACCAGGCGCAGGTCCAGCCGCTCGTCGTCCAGCGGGGACCGGCGTCCCTCGTCCAACACGCCCCACGGACCGCGCAGCCACAGCCGCACGTCCGGCGTCGTGCCCCGCAACAGGCCGGAGGCGGTGGTGTCCGCCTCCTCCAGGGTGGCCTCGGCCACGTCGAGGACGATGTCGACCCGGGGCACCTCCCACTGCCGGTCGGGGCGCTTGTTGCGCAGGTGGAAGTCCGGGACCCGGTTGGAGACGTAGGGCCCCCGGTACCGCGTGCCCCTCTCCTTCTCCTGCTGCATCTGGGAGCGGCCCAGGTGCCAGCTGCTGGTGTCCAGGTCGGGGACGAACACGGCGCCCCGCTGGGCCAGGCGGTGCCCCAGTTCGCTGTCGCCGCCCAGGATCAGGTCGGCGTCCATCCCGCCCGCCGCCTCGAACAGGGTGCGGTGCAGCGAACCCGTGGCCCCGACGAACACCTTGAAGGCCCCGTGGTGCGCCGTGCGCAGGCCGTCGGTGCGCTCGACGACCTCCTCGATCCAGTGCGTGTCGGCGGTCTCCCGGTCGAACAGGTCGGCCGCCCGCCCCGCCCGCACCTGCTCGGCCACGTACTCCGGATCCAGCGCCTCCGGGTCGAAGTCCACGAACAGCTTGTGCCCCAGGACCACGGCGTAGTCGAGGAGGTGGTGCCACCGCATCTGCGACTCGACGTGCTCCCGGTACACCAGCATGTCCGAGTCCAGGCGCAGCACGACCGCGCCCTCGGACGCCGCGGCGCCGGTGTTGAAGGCGTGCCCCGACCCCCATCCGCCCGGAGCCGACGCCAGCAGCCGCGTGTTCTCCGGACGCACCCGCGGCAGCTCCAACGGCTCCGGAGAACCGTCGTCCACCACGACCACCTCCATCAGACGCGACGGATAACTCTGCGCCGACAACGACGCCAGCACCATCGCCAACTTCTCCGGATGACCGTGCGCCGGAACCACCACCGACACCGACAGCGTCGGCTCCCACCCCCCCAGAACCGGCGGCACGAGCGGTGAGTAGTCGTTGCGGTACAGCCTGGGCTGCGCCGCGGGCGCCGGGTCGGTCGGCGCCGTCCCCTGGCCCTCCGGCCCGCCGGCGCCGCGCCCGGCGGGTACCTCCTTGCTGGAGGCGCTGTCTGAGGTGGTCAACTTTGTCCCCCCGAGTGCTCGGTGTGCGGGGCGGCCCGGCCGAGCGGCTCCGCTTCCCCCTCCATGAGGGAGTTGGGCCGCCAGCCCGACCACTGCTTGGTGTGGTTGCGCAGGAAGTAGCCCAGGTCCACCTCCCACGTGTGTCCGGCTCCCGCCCTGCGCAGGAGGTATCCGAGACCGTGGGTGCGGTAGATGCGGCCGCCGGCCTGCCGTACGGCGAGCAGGAACTGGCTGTCGATCGCCCGGGGCAGCGGGCGGAAGCCCCCGACGTCCTCCAGCACCACGCGGTCGGTGAGGATCGTGCTGCCGACCACCTGGGCGTTGGGGAACTCCGACCGGTAGCTGCGCCACACGGTCAGGTCGAGCTCCTGGAGGTAGGTGAAGTTCTGGCTGATGCCCACGACGTCGGCCCCGGAGTAGGCCCTGGACAGCATCAGGTCGGAGAGGTGTTCGGGGCCGTACCAGTCGTCGTCGTCCCACTTGGCGACGACCGTGCCGGAGGCCCGGTCCACCGCCTCGTTCATCACCGCGCCGAAGACCTTGTCCCCGTCCGCCTCGTGCACGGTGATGGCGTGGCCGAGGGCGGAGAACCCGCGTACGGCCTCCTCCACCGGGGGCAGGGAGGCGGAGAACCCGTGCAGGGCGAGGACCACCTCGAACCTGACGTGGCGCTGCCGGGCCACCTGGGCGAGGGCGAACCCCACCAGGTCGGGGCGCCGGGTGCACAGGACCACGGAGACCAGCGGGTCCGGGACGACGGGGATGCCCGCCTCCTCGGCCAGCGCGCGCCACCTGGTCCGCCGCCCGTGGGCGCGCAGCGCGGCGCGGCGCAGCCGGATGCTGTGCTCCTCCCGCGCCAGGCCGTCGAGCATGTCCTCCTCCTCGGCGGAGGTGAGGAGGTCGGTGAGGGGCTGTCCGAGTCCGGCGGCCCACGCGGGCACGGGGCCGCTCACCAGCGGGACCCCGCCCGCGGCGAGGGAGGCGACCGCCCTCACCGCCGCCGCCGGCCCGGCGTGCCCGGACCAGTCCACCCGGACGACGCGCAGGTCGCGGATCCGGTCCAGGTCGACGTCGGTGAGGCCGCCGTCGGCGGGCACGGTCACCAGGACGTCCCCGTCGGTGCGGATGACGGCGCGCGATCCGTCGACGGTCAGGTCCGCGACGGGGCCCTTGGTCCTCTTGTTGAAACCCATGGGGTTGACGAGGCGCTCGTCGATCGGGGCGACGGCGCTCACCGGGTCGGGGCCCCGGACCCTGAGCGCCGCGGCCGGGCCGTCGGTGTCGACCCGGGACTCCCACGAGTCCGCCCCGGTGGTGGAGCGGTCCAGCGCGGGGACGGCCACGTCCTCCCACAGCGGCAGGGAGGCGCCCTCCTCCGTGCGCAGGACCAGGTCGGCGGCGGGTGTGACCCGGATCAGCGGAACCGGCCCCACCGGACCGACCGGCGTGGCCTCCGGGTCGCCCGGGCTCCACAGGTGTGCCTGCGGTCCGTGGAGCCCGGCCCGGATCCCGCTCCCGGGGCCCCTCCGGCGTCCCCGCCCGCCGTGGAAGACCGCTGCGAGCGCCGGCGCGACGTCGGTCCCGCTGGGGAAGAAGAGCTCGCACACCCATCCGCCCTTCTCCGCCCTGCGCACCCGCAGCTCGTGAAGGTCGTTCCACTCCTCGATGCCGGGCGGTGAGGGGGCCAGGCCCCCGTGGTGGCCGGGGATGTGCGCCACGGCCACGAGGAGGTGGACGGCCCGGGGCAGGTGTGCGGCGAGGGTCACGGCCCTGCGCAGGTCGGTGAGGCTGGCGGCGACGACGGCGACCAGGCCGACCGCGGGCCGGACCCCGTCCCCGCCGGTCCCTCCTCCGGGGAGCACCGGCTCCCCCACCGGGTGGGTCCCCAGGTCGAGGAGGAGGTCGTCGGGCCGCAACCGCAGGGAGGCGAGTTCGTCGAGGGCACCGCCCCCGGCTCCGATCCGGCACAGTACGGCGCGCTCGTCACCGCGTGTGCGCAGGGCCTGGCTGATGGCGGAGGTGATCATCGGGCGACCTCGGTGAGTTGGGTGCGCGGGGCGGGAGCCCGTCGGACGCGTGTCGGTCACTGCGTCCCAGACTAACCAATATGATCACTCTGGGTGCAAACATGACCGCGTGTCGTGATCGATTGGCTCCCGGCCCCGCGGGCCGCCCCGGCGTCAGCGCGCGAACCTGCGCAGCACCCTCTCCACCGTCCCCGGCTTGGACCAGCGGAGCTTGCGCTCCGCGCGCTTGGCCCGGGCCGTCTGGCGCTCGACCTCGGCGCGGGCCTCCGCGAGCTTGCGGCGCAGCGCGTCGGCCTCGGCGTCGGACGCCCCGGCCGCCTCCTCCGCCGCCTCCCGTACGACGAACGGCTCCCCCGGCATCCAGTGGGTGGTGTGGACCTCCTCGACCACCCGGTCGAGGTCGCCGCCGGTCGCTCCGGGCTCCAGGTGGCGGGCGCGGGCGAACGCGGACGTACGCTCCAGGCGCAGCACCCCGTCCCCCGCCCGCGTGGCGCCCGGCAGGGGCGCGCAGAGCAGGCCGGCCTTCTTGTCGTTCACGGTCCGCACCAGGTCCGCCACCATCGTGGGCGTGGGGGCGGCGCCCACGGGGACGTGGAGGCGGAAGGGCACCCGCGGGTCCTCCTCCGGGTCGCCCTCGGTGAAGCGCACCCGGGGATCGCCCCGGAAGGTCTCCCTCACCAGGCGCAGGTCCAGCCGCTCGTCGTCCAGCGGGGACCGGCGTCCCTCGTCCAACACGCCCCACGGACCGCGCAGCCACAGCCGCACGTCCGGCGTCGTGCCGTCGAGCAGGGCCGAGACGGTGGTGTCGACGTCCTCCAGCGTGTGCGCCCCGACGTCCAGGAGGACGTCCGCGAAGGGCACCTCCCACTGCCGGTCCGGCCGCTTGCGACGCAGGTGGAAGTCCGGGACCCGGTTGGCCACGAAGGGCATGCGGTAGCGGGTGCCCGCGTCGCGGCGGGTCTGCATCTGGGAGCGGCCCAGGTGCCAGCTGCTGGTGTCCAGGTCGGGGACGAACACGGCGCCCTGCTGCGACACCCGGTAGGCGAACTCGCTGTCGCCGCCCAGGATCAGGTCGGCGTCCATCCCGCCCGCCGCCTCGAACAGGGTGCGGTGCAGCGAACCCGTGGCCCCGATGAACACCTTGTACGAGAGGCGGTCGGCGGTGCGCAGCCGGTCGTGCTTGTTGATCAGGCGCTCGACCCAGTGCGTGTCGGCGGTCTCCCGGTCGAACAGGTCGGCCGCCCGCCCCGCCCGCACCTGCTCGGCCACGTACTCCGGGCTCAGCGCCTCCGGGTCGAAGTCCACGAACAGCTTGTGGCCCATCGCGACCCCGTAGTCGAGGAGGTGGTGCCACCGCATCTGCGACTCGACGTGCTCCCGGTACACCAGCATGTCGGCGTCGAGTCTGAGGATCACCTGGCCGGACGAGGCGGCCACACCGGTGTTGAAGGCGTGCCCCGACCCCCACCCGCCCGGAGCCGACACCAGCAGCCGCGTGTTCTCCGGACGCACCCGCGGCAGCTCCAACGGCTCCGGAGAACCGTCGTCCACCACGACCACCTCCATCAGACGCGACGGATAACTCTGCGCCGACAACGACGCCAGCACCATCGCCAACTTCTCCGGATGACCGTGCGCCGGAACCACCACCGACACCGACAGCGTCGGCTCCCACCCCCCCAGAACCGGCGGCACGAGGACGCCGTGGTCGTTGCGCAGGACTCGGGGCTGCCGTGTGAAGTCGGCCTCCCACCGCGGTGGCACGCGGGTGGCCGCGGCCGCGGTGGCGGGTTCGTGTCCGGTCTCTGTGGTGGTCAACGCTGTCCCCCTGTGTTCTCGGTGATGGACCGGCCGAACTCCGCGGGCTCGCCCTCCAGAAGGGAGCTGGGCCGCCATCCGGCCCATTGCCGGGCGTAGTTGTGCAGGAAGTAGGCCATGTCCTCGGACCAGGTGTGTCCGCCGCCCGTGCGGCGCAGCACGTAGCCCAGCCCGTGGGTGCGGTGGATGCGGCCGCCGCCCCGGGTGACGGCGAGGAGGAGCTGGGTGTCGATCGCCCGGGGCAGCGGCCGGAAGCCGCCCGTCTCCTCCAGCACCACCCGGTCGGTGAGGATGGTGCCCCCGGCGATGAACCTGGTCGCCGTCTCCGACTCGCGGCTGCGCCACACGGTGACGTCCACCTCCTGGAGGTAGACGAAGTCCTGGCCGGTCCCGACCAGCTCCGCGCCGGAGTAGGCGCGGGCCAGGGCCAGGTCGGCCAGGTGGTCGGGTCCGTACCAGTCGTCGTCGTCCCACTTGGCGAGCAGGTCGCCCGAGGCGCGGGCGGCGGAGTCGTTGAGCACCGAGCCGAACACCTGGTCGGCGTCGGCCTCGTGCACCACGATCCGCAGGCCGGTCTCGGCGGCCTCGGCGACGGCGGCGGCCACCCCCGGCAGGTCGGCGGGGAAGCCGTGCAGGGTCAGGACCACCTCCAGGTCCACACCGCGCTGCCGGGCGATCTGGGCGAGGGCGAAGCCGACCATCTCGGGCCGGCGGGTGCACAGGATGACCGAGATCCGGGGGGCGGGCGGGACGGGCACGCCCGCCTCGGCCGCCAGCGACCTCCAGCGGGTGCGCAGGCCGTGGGTGCGCAGTGCGGCGCGGCGCAGCCGGACGCTGTGCTCCTCCCGCCGGAGCCGGTCGGTGAGGTCGGCGTCGGCGGCTCCCTCCAGGAGGTCGCCGAGCGGTCGGCCCAGCCCGGCCGCCCACGCGGGCACGGGCCCGCTGAGCAGGGGCACCCCTCCGGCCGCCAGCGAGGCGACGGCGCGCACGGCCGCCGAGGGGCCGGTGTGCCCGGACCAGGCCACCCGGACCCCGCGCAGGTGGCGCAGGCGGGCCAGGTCGACGTCGGTGACGGTGCCGTCCGGCGCGACGTCGACCAGGACCTTGTCCCCGGCGCGGACGACCGCGCGGTCGCCGTGGGCGGTGAGGTCCCCGAGGGGGCCCTTCTCGGCCTTGGTGAAGCCGACGGGGTTGACGGACAGCTCGTCCACGGGGGCGATCGCGGACACGGGGTCCGGACCGGCCGCCGAGCGCGCCTCGCGCAGGCGGGCGTGGCCGTCCTCGCCCGCCAGGTCCGCCCAGGCGTCCGCGCCGGTGGTGGCGCGGTCCAGGGCGGGCACGGCCGCGTCCTCCCAGGCGGCGCGCCCGCCTCGGGCGGTCACCCGCAGGGCGAGGTCGGCGACGGGGGTGACGCGGCGCAGCGGGACCGGCCCGGTCGCGGGGACCCCGGTGGCGCCGGTGTCACCCGGCCTCCACAGGGCCCCCTCCGGTCCGGAGAGCGCGGCCAGGGGGGCGACCGCGGGGCCGCGGCGGCGTCCCCGGGTCCCGTGCAGGACCGCGTCGAGGACCTCGGCGGTGTCCACCCCGTTGGGGAAGAACAGCTCGCACAGCCAGCCCTGCCGGTCGGCCCTGCGCACCCGGACCTCCTCCAGGTCCCGCCACTGCCCCATGCCCGGGGAGGCGGGCAGCGGCGGGTCCTGGTGTCCGGGGACCGCGACGAGCGCCACGAGGACGTGGGCGGCCCGGGGCAGGTGCACGGCCGTGGTCAGCGCGCGGCGCAGGTCGGTGGTGGTGGCCGCGACGACCGCGACCAGGCCGGCCTCCGGCCGCTCCCCGCCCGGAAGGTCCAACGGCGTGCCCAGGGGGTGGGCGTCCAGGTCGAGGACGAGGTCGGAGGGGCGCGTGGGCAGGCCGGCCAGTCCGGCCCGGGCGCCGGCGCCCGTGTGGCACAGCACGGCGGTTTCGTCCCCGCGGGCACGCAGGGCCTCGCGGAGGGCGGTGGTGATCATCTGGCGACCTCGGTTCGGGGGACGTGGGTCTGGTGCCGGGGCGGGGCTCAGGCGCGGGTGAACACGTGGGCGCCCTTCTCCGCCGCCTCCTCGGTGCGGCGCAGACCGGGGTTCTCGGCGAGCCAGCGGTCGCCCAGCGCCCGCTCGTCGGGGCGGGAGGCGTCGTCCAGGACGATCACGGCGTCCTCGGCGCAGCGCGGCAGCAGGACGGGAACGGCCGGGTAGCGGGCCTGGGAGCCCGTGGCCTCCGGCGGTCCGTCGACGAACAGCAGGCCGATGTCCTCCAGGTCGGCGAGGACGGAGGTGTCGTACCACCGGCGGGCGCCGCCGTCCGGGCCCTCTCCGGCCTCCCCGTCGCCGGGCTCGAACCCGGTGAGCGGGGCGGTGCGGATCTCCACCACGTCCTCCAGGCCGTGCGAGGCCACGAGGGCGCGGCTGAGCTCCGCGTAGCGGGCGTCGTGCTCGATGGCCACGAGGCGGCCCGCGCCCGCGCGCCGCAGCGCGTACCCGATCCACACGCTGGACGATCCGCTGCCGCACTCGACCACGAGTCCGGGACGGCGCCGGTCGATGTCGCGGACGAGCAGTCGCATGACGTCGGGCGAGGCCGCCCAGCCGCGCAGGGGCGGCATGAACGTCGGGGTGTCGAGGTGTTCGCGCAGCTCGGTCCAGGCGACCTGCTGCTCGTAGTCGTTGCGCCCCTGCACGGTGACCGCGTGGGTGACCTCGCGGGCCAGCTTGGGGAGGGAGTGGTCCCGCAGGTGCGTGAGCCGCTCCTTGACCCCGTCCATCGAGTGCGCGGCCTCCAGGCGGTCGCGGCCCAGCGCCTCCGCGACCCTGCGGCTGTGGGTGTCCATCGCCGTGGACACGGAACCGGACAGGCCCTTGACGGTGCGGCGCAGCAGGAGGAGGACCAGGGCCATGAGCGCGACCGCGCCGCCGAGCGCGCCGAGGAGCACGAGGACGGCCGCGTCCACCCACCGGATCAGGCCGAGGAACCCCAGGACCACGGGGACGGCGAGGACGGCGGCACCGCCGACCGCGCCGACGGCCAGGATCGGACGGAGACGTCTGCGAAGCGACCGCATGGGCGGGTACCTCCACGGGAGTTGGCGGCCCGGCACCGCAAGGGTGAACCGAGGGGGACACAGAGGGGGACGATCGGCTTTCTCCACACGGAACGGCCGGTTCCGAACGCTGTTCCGGGAGGAGGAGCGACAAACGGATCAAGCGTTTTCGAGACTAGCCCTTCACGTCGACGGCGAGATGCGCGTGAGTCGAATCGAAACCCGCAGGACGCTCAATTCTCCTTCTGTTCACCCTTCCATCACCATTTACTCATTTCTGCGTATCTGTACCCTTCTCGCCGGAAGGGCGGTCACCATCCGGTGGCGCCGCGCAGGGCCTCGTCCATCACCGGGGCGAGGGTCGCGGAGTAGGTGGCGGTCATGTGGGAGTGGTCCCAGAACACCAGGACGTTCCCGATGACGGCTTCGCACCGCCCTTCCGGGCACACGTACTCGGTGAGGTCCACGGTCGTGACGTTGCCGGGCAGGTCCGCGGCCGCGGCCGGGTCGGCGGCGGCCTGGCTGTAGCCGGCCGGGGACACGCACTCCTCCAGGGGACGGCTCTCCACGCACTCGGCCCCCGCGGTGTCGCGCCGCGGCAGGTCGCGCATGCCGATGACGTCGATGCCCAGCGCGTCCAGCTGCTGCCAGCGCTCCACAAAACCCTCGTGGACCCGCTCCCCGGCCGGGCTGGCCCGGGTGGAGGAGGTGAACACGGCGTCGGGCCGCTCCCGTTCCAGGATCTCCATGGCCTCGGCGTTCCACGCCTCGCACTCGGGAAAGGGCTCCCCGCCCCGGGTGTGGGGGCCCGTGCCGAACTGGCAGCCGCTCTTGGTGAAGGACAGCAGCCGCCACCCGTTGTCCTCGGCCGCCTCCAGGACCGACGGGTACCAGTGCGCGACCCGGGACGCGCCCACCAGGGCCAGGGTGTGCTCGGCGTCGGCCGGTCCGGCGTCGCACACCGTGACCTCGCTCTGCGTGAGCGGCACGTGGCAGCCCCGGGCGTGGTGGGGGGACAGGTCCTGGCTCGCGTCCGCGGGGTCGGGGCGCACCGGCATCTCCTGGAGCAGCAGGGACGGGTCGACCGCCAGCCGGGCCCCGGGGTAGTAGGCGGGTGTGCGCACCTCCTCCGCGCGGGCCTGCTGCTCCTCCTCGATCCGACCCGACCACAGTGCCGTCGCGGCCAGCACGGGGACGAGCAGGACCCCGGCCACCCCCAGCGACCAGGCCGGGGAGCGCCGCCCGGGCGCCCTGGTCAGGCGTTCGACCCCGCCCTCGACGGCCTTGGAGGTGACCAGGGCCAGGAGCAGGGACAGCGCGAGCACGAACACCCCGCCGAGGGGGGACGCCAGGGAGCGGTCCGTCACGGCCAGGTAGCAGACCAGGACCGGCCAGTGCCAGAGGTAGAAGGGGTAGGAGAGCGCGCCCAGGGCCATGAGCGGCTTCCAGGTGAGCAGCCGGTCGGCGCCGAACCGGGTCCCGGAACCGGCCAGGACCACCATGACCGCGGCGCCGGTCGGCCACAGGGCGACGTAGCCGGGGAAGAGCGTGGAGACCTGGAGGAGGACCCCGCAGGAGACGAGCGCGAGCAGGCCCGCCCACCCCAGGACGACCCGCAGGCGCACGGGCAGGTCGATCCGGTGGACGACGAGGGCGAGCAGCCCGCCCAGTGCGGGCTCCCACAGGCGGGCGCCGGTGTCGAAGTACGCCCAGGCCTGGTCGGTCCCGGTGATCCGCACCGAGTAGGCCAGGGACACGGCGAACACCAGGCCCACGACCGCGGGGAAGGCCAGGTCCGACCGTACGCGGAGCCGGGCCGCGACCAGGGCGGTCAGTCCCAGCAGGAGCGGCCAGAGCAGGTAGAACTGGCCCTGGATCGACAGCGACCAGAAGTGCTGGACCGGGCTGGCCGCGGCCTCCCGGGCGAGGTAGTCCACCGCGGCCCGGGCCAGGGCCCAGTTCTCGTGGTAGAGCGCGGCGGCTCTGACCTGCGCGATCACGTCGGTCCACCGCGAGCTCGGCAGCCACAGCCAGGTGGCGGCGAGGGTCGCGGCGAGCACGACGGCCGCCGCCGGGGTGAGTCTGCGGGCCAGTTTGGCCCAGAAGGCGGCGAGCCCGATGCGGCCGTCGCGTTCCAGCGCCCTGACCAGCGACCCCGTGATGAGGAAGCCCGTGAGGAGCAGGAACACGTCCACACCGCCGGAGACCCGGCCGAACCAGACGTGGTAGAAGGCCACGAGGAGTACCGCGACGGCGCGCAGTCCCTCGATCTCGGGGCGGAATCCGCCGCCCTTTCGCGTGCCCGACGGCTCTCGGGAGAGTGGGTTCGTGGTGGCGGGCGCGGGGGCCCCAGCCGCTGAGACGGACATGAGTGGTGAACGGCCTCGAAGAATAGGAAGGTTTTCACCGAACGAGGCGCGGAGCGGGTTCGGTCCCTCGAATTCGGCGCTGAATCATCGCCGATTTCGACACCCCTCCGGTGAATGGCCGGAGAACGCACGGCCAACGGTCCGCCGACACTCGTGGCGGCTCCCGGACGTAGGCCCGGAACTCCAGGAGAAACCCCTCTCCGTCGGCCGTGTCGGACCGGGCGGGCGTTTTCACCATGAAGGCGATGATTGCGGACGAGTCTCGTGGGGAAGGGCGGTGGAGGGTCCGCCGCGGGCAGCGCCGGCGGGCCGCGGCTCGGCGGCGTCGCGCCGGGGGCGCGGAGCGCGGTTTATTCCCCGGCCGGGGTGTAAAGAGCCTGACACCCGGTGTCCTGCCGTCCGGCTGATAGCTTGCTGCCTAGGCGATCCCATCGCTGCTGAACACGACGAGCCCCGTTCCTGGAAAGGTGCGTCAGAGATGTCTGCGCCATACACGCTTCCCGAACTGCCCTACGACTACGCGGCCCTGGAGCCGTGGATCTCCGGCCAGATCATGGAGCTGCACCACGACAAGCACCACGCTGCCTACGTCACCGGTGCCAACACCGCTCTGGAGAAGCTGGCGGAGGTTCGCGAGTCCGGTGACTACGCCACCGTGAACCTGCACGAGAAGAACCTGGCGTTCCACCTGGGCGGCCACGTCAACCACAGCATCTTCTGGAAGAACCTGTCCGCCGACGGCGGCGACAAGCCCGAGGGCGAGCTGGGCGCGGCCATCGCCGACCAGTTCGGCTCGTTCGACGCCTTCCGCGCGCACTTCGGCGCCGCGGCCTCCGGCCTCCAGGGCTCGGGCTGGGCGATCCTGGCCTGGGACACCCTGGGCCAGCGGCTGATCGTCGAGCAGCTGTACGACCAGCAGGCGAACAGCCCGGTCACCACCCAGCCGCTGCTGATGCTGGACATGTGGGAGCACGCCTTCTACCTCCAGTACAAGAACGTGAAGGCGGAGTACGTCAAGGCGTTCTGGAACGTGGTCAACTGGGCCGACGTCCAGGAGCGCTTCGACGCCGCCCGCAAGGTCCGGCTGGGCTAGACCGTCCTCCGCGGACCGTTCCGGGCCGGCGACCGGCGCGAGCGCCGGGTCCCGCCGGGGGCATCCGCGGAAGACGCCCCGGACCGCCCTCCGCGGCGCGGCCCGGGCAGTGCGGGGGGCGGCGCCACACCGGTGGTGCCGCCCCCGCGTGCGTCCGGGCCGCGCCGCGGTCAGACCACGAGCCGCACGGGGTCCTTCGCCACCGGGCCGTGCCGACGGAACTCCCGCCAGGCCCGGGAGAGCCGCCAGACCAGCTCCTCCCGGGTACTGGCGTCGAAGGCCACGGGCAGCCGGAAGTACTCCGCGTGCCGGCCGTCGGGGGACGCCGACATGGTGGGGCCCGGCACCAGCTCCACGTCGTGGCAGAGCGCGACCTGGGCGTAGGCGCGGGAGTCCGCGCCGGGCAGGCGCACCCACAGGGCGGCGCCCCCGTCCGGGCGCCTCCACTCCCAGTCGGGCAGGGCCTCGCGGAGCAGCCCCTCCATGTGGTCGAGGGCCCCGCGCATCATCTCCGAGCGCTGGTGGGCGAGGCCGGCGTAGTCCTCCAGCAGGCGCACGGCCACCGCCTGGTCCAGGAGGGGGCCGGCGAGGTCGGCGAGGACCTTGCGGCGGCTGAGCCGCAGCGCCATCTCGGCCGGGGCCCGCAGCCACCCCACCCGGAGCCCCGCCCAGGAGACCTTGGACAGGGAGTCGACGCTGATGATCTCGGCCCCCCGCGGGGCGTACGCGGCCAGGGGGGCGGGTTCGTCGGGGGAGCGCAGTCCGGTGTAGGCGGCGTCCTCCAGGATCGGCACCCCGTGGCGGGCGGACAGTTCGCCCAGCTCCCGGCGGCGCGCCGCTGACATCATCGTGCCCGTGGGGTTGTGGTACGAGGGCATGACGTAGATCAGGTGGGGCGCGTGCTCGGCCACGGCCCGGCGCACGCCCACCCCGTCGATGCCCTGGTCGTCCAGGGGCACCGGCAGGAACTCGGCGCCCCGGTCCGCCATCAGGTCCAGACAGCCCGCGAAGCCGGGGTCCTCCACCACCACGGGCGACCCCTCGCGGAGGTAGAGCTGCGAGACCAGGTTGACGGCCTGGTGGGCGCCGGTGGTGACCACGATCTGGTCCGGGGTCGTCGGCAGGTCCAGTCGGCAGTAGTGGTCGGCGATGGCCCGGCGCAGCGCGGGCAGCCCGCGCGGGTGGTACGTGCTCTCGGCCATGAGCGACGGCAGGTCCTCGGCGACGACCCGGCGGATGGCCGCCTCCACCCCGCCCAGGGCGGGGGTGTGGAGGCAGGCGGCCGAGATGAGCCCCTCGTCGCTCTGGAAGAGGTTGCGGTACATGGCGTTGACGCTGCCGGTGCGGCTCCAGCCGTCCGGGCGCACGGGCGCGACCCTGCCGCTGATCCGTGTGCCGCTGCCCTGCCTGCTCTCGAGCAGCCCCTCCGAGCGCAGGGAGTCGTAGGCGGAGACCACCGTCGTGCGGCTGACCCTGAGCGCGGCGGCGAGGACCCGCTCCGAGGGAAGGCGCTCGTTCGGCGCCAGGGTGCCCTGGGCCACGAGATCGCGCAGGGAGTCCGCGAGGCGCCGGTAGAGGGGGCCCTCCCCCCGGGACCAGGTGCCGAGGACGTCGGCGAGGTCGGCGGGCTTCCGCGAAGAGTCCATTTACCGCTCCATTGGATCTGTGGGGAAGCCCCCGGGGCTTCCATAATGGCATTGGAGAACAGAGCACCACCAGAGCCAAGGTGGACCGCTTCATCGAGGTCCACTTCTCGATCGGAGTCGTCGTGAACCTCCTCGCCCAGCACCCCCGCACCGTCGCCGACCACCCGCGCACACCGCACCGAACCCGGACGGCGCAGGGCGCCCGGGAGAGACGGCCGCTCCTGGCCGAGTCGCGCACGGTCCTGGGCGACCGCCGGTACCTCGCCCCGCTCGCCGCCGCGCTGCGGAAGCGGGCCGCCGGGGGAGACGGAGCCCCCGAAGAGGTCCACTTCTCCGACGGAGGGGACCGCATACACGTCATCGCGCTGTGGCGCTCACCGACGGACCTGCGGGAGTTCGTGGAGGCGTCCCACGGCGACCTCCTGGACTTCCGGGCGCTGACCGGCGCCTTCCCCCGGGTCGGACGCGTGCTGTGGTGGGCGGCGGACGGCGCCGCGGTGACCCCGGAGGAGGCCGCGGCCCGCGCGGAGCACCTGCGCGAGCACGGTCCGCGTCCGCACGCGTTCACGCTCGCCTCCCCGGTCCCCGCCCCGGCCTGAGTGCCCGCGTCGTACGGACCACCGGGGGCCGGCGGCGGGACGGCCCCGTGCGGTCAGCGCAACCCCTCCACCGTCCAGGTCCCGCCCAGCCCGGGCGCCAGGGAGCGGCTCGCCACCTCGGCGAACCCGGCCGGGTCCAGGCCGCCGGTGCTCTCCGGCACCGCCCCCTCCAGCGGCCCCGCCCCCATCCCGGGCAGATCGGTGAGGTTGCAGCGCATCGCCAGGTCCGGCCGCTCCGGCCAGGACCCCACCACGACGCCCGCCGGATGCAGCCCCCGTGTGCGCAGCGCCTCGCCGGTCAGCGCGGTCTCGTTCAGCGTTCCCAGGTCCGGCCGGGCGACCACGAGCACGGGCGCGGACAGCAGCACGGCCGCGTCGGCGAGGGTCTGGCCCTCGGCGTTCAACCGGACCAGGAGCCCGCCCGCCCCCTCCACCAGCACCAGTTCGTGGTCTCCGAGCAGCTCCCACACCGCGTCCGCCACGTGTTCGGCCCGGACCGCGGGCGCCCCGCAGCGCGCGGCGGCCGTGGCGGGCGCCAGGGGGTCGGGGTAGCGGGCCAGCTCGACGGCGGTCACTCCGGGCACGAGCCCGGCGACCACGTCAACGTCACCCCGCTCGGCCGGTCCCACCCCGGTCTGGGCGGGCTTGAGCACCGCCACCCGGCGCCCGGCGGCCCGCGCCAGAGCGGCCACGGCGGCCGTGACCACGGTCTTGCCGACCTCGGTTCCGGTTCCTGTCACCATCAGGACGGTCACCGGCACCACACTCTCTCCCCGTCACGGCCCATGCGGCTCCTCACCAGTCCTCCCGTCACCGATCATCCTGAACCCGCACTCTTCCCCGAGAGGGGGAGCCCAAGCACGGCCCCTGCCCCGCGCACCGGTGAGGGGCGCCCCGGGCCCGGCCCCCGCTCACGCCCCGCCGTCGGCGGCGGCCGCGGAGGCCTCCGCGGCGGCGACCATCCCCGCGGCGACCACGGCCACGTCCCCGGCGGTACAGGTGTAGGGGGGCATGGCGTACACGAGCTCGCGGAAGGGCCGGAGCCACACCCCCGCCTCCACCGCGGCGCGCGTGGCCTCGCGCACCCGCACCGGGGCCTCCAGCTCCACCACCCCGATCGCGCCGAGCACCCGCACCTCCCGCACCCCGGGCGCCCCCTCGAGCGGGGCGAGGCCCGCGCGCAGACCGGCCCCGATCCGTGCCACGTCGCCCCTCCAGCCGCCCCCGGCGAGCAGGTCCACCGAGGCCGCGGCCGTCGCGCAGGCCAGCGGGTTGCCCATGAAGGTGGGGCCGTGGGCGAGGACCGGCTCCTCCCCCTCGGCGATACCCCGGGCCACGCACCCCGTGCACAGGGTGGCGGCGAGGGACATGTACCCGCCCGTCAGCGCCTTGCCCAGGCACATCACGTCGGGGGCCACCCCCGCGTGGTCCGCGGCGAACAGCTCGCCCGTGCGGCCGAAGCCCGTGGCGATCTCGTCGAACACCAGCAGCAGTCCGTGCCCGTCCGCGATCCTGCGCAGCTCCCGCAGATATCCCGGGTGGTGGAAACGCATCCCCCCGGCGCCCTGCACCACGGGTTCCACGATGATCGCGGCCAGCTCACGGGCGTGCTCGGCGGCCACCCGCTCGAACGCCTCCACGTAGCCGGGGTCGGGAGGGGCGTCGAACCCGCCGGGCGGCGCAGGCGCGTACACCTGGGCGGGCAGGAGGCCGCCCCACAGGGCGTGCATGCCCCCGTCCGGGTCGCAGACGCTCATCGCGTGGAACGTGTCCCCGTGGTACCCGCCCCTCCAGGTGAGGAACCGCCGCCTCTCCGGGCTCCCCGAGGAGCGGTGGTACTGGAGGCACATCTTCATGGCGACCTCCACCGACACCGACCCGGAGTCGGCGAGGAAGACGTGCTCCAGGGGCTCCGGCGCGATCCCCACGAGCGCCTCGGCGAGCTCGGCGGCCGGGCCGTGCGTGAGCCCCCCGAACATGACGTGGCTGAACGCGTCCACCTGCCGCCGCACCGCCGCGTCGAGCACGGGGTGGCGGTACCCGTGGATCGCCGACCACCAGGACGCCATCCCGTCGACCACCCGGTGGGACCTCCCGTCCGCCCACAGGGTCAGCCGGGTCCCCTCCGCCTCGGTGACCACGTACGGCGGCTCGGCCGGGGGCACCGTGGAGTAGGGGTGCCACAGGCGCGCCATGTCGGTGTCCCTGACCCGGCGGGGGCCGGACCAGGCCCGCGGGCGGACCGCTCCTGTGTCTGTGCGCGTCATGGTGCCCCATTGTTCACCCGGGCCGGGCGTGGGCCCCCGGGCCGTCCCGCCAGGAATCCGCGCGGAACTTTGTGGGCTTCCGCCGGTGACGGCCGGGCCCGCGGGCGGGCAGAGTCGTAGACGCCTCCCTGGCACGCAGGACCGGACCGCCCCAGCGGAATTGGCCGCCGCTGGGCCGGTCCCTCCCCGGGAGGCCCTCACGCCGTCCCGGCCGACCGGGACAGCCCGTCCGGCCTCCCCGCCGCCCCGCCCCGCAGAACGGCCCCGGAGCGCGCGATCCGACCCGGGACCGCTCGTCCGCCTCCCCCGCCCCCACCGGAGTGTGACCCGCACCGACCACCGCACCGAGGAGTCCGCGCTCATGCCGAGCACCGCCGCCACCGCACCGCCCCGCCGCCCGTGGACCCTGCGCGCCAGGCGCCCGCCCTCCCCTGCGGGGACCCCGGTGCGCGCGGACCCCGGGCCCTCCACCGCCGCGTCCCCCCGCCACCCCTTCGGCTGGCTGGACGGCGCCGCCCGGATCCGCGCGGCCGCCGGGCTGTCCCGGCGCACCGCCCCCAGGGCCGCCGACGACGGCCTCCTGGACCTGGCGGGCAACGACTACCTGGGCCTGCTCCGCCACCCCGACGTGGTCGGCGCGGCGGCCGACGCGGCCCGTGCGTGGGGCGCGGGCGCCGGGGGCTCGCGCCTGGTCTCCGGCGACACCGACCTCCACCAGGAGCTGGAGCGCGAGCTCGCCGCCTTCTACGGCACGGAGTCCGCCCTCGTTTTCTCCTCCGGGTACGCGGCGAACCTGGCGATGGTCACCGCTCTGGCCTCACGCGACGGCGGCGACGCGCCCCTGCTGGTGTGCGACCGGCACAACCACGCCTCCCTCATCGACGCGACGCGGCTGGCGAAGGCCTCCGGAGCGCGGGTCGCCGTCTTCGACCACGCCGACCCGGACCGTGCGGCGGAGGCTCTCGCCCCGGCGCGGGGCCGTGCGCTGGTGCTGAGCGACGCCGTGTTCTCGGTGGACGGCGACCTCGCCGACGCGGCGGCGCTCGCCCGGACGGCGCGCCGGCACGGCGCGGCACTCCTGCTGGACGACGCGCACGGACTGGGCGTGGTGGGGCCGGGCGGCCGGGGGACGCCGACCGCCGCCGGCCTGCGGGGCGCGGACGACGTGGTGGTGTCGGTGACCCTGTCCAAGTCCCTCGGCGCGCAGGGTGGTGCGGTCCTCGGACCGCGGCGCGTGGTCCGGCACCTGGTCGAGACCGCCCGCACCTTCGTCTTCGACACCGGTCTCGCCCCGGCCTCGGCGGGAGCGGCGCTGGCGGCCCTGCGCGTGCTGGTCGCGGAGCCGGGGCGTGCCGCCGCGGTCCGGGACCGGGCCCGGCGGCTGTCCGAGGGGCTGCGCGAGCGCGGCCTGGACGCGAGCCGTCCCGACGCCGCCGTGGTCTCGGTCGGGGCGCCCTCGCCCGAGGCCGCGGTGGCGTGGCGGGCCGCGTGCCTCGCCGAGGGGGTGCGGGTGGGGTGCTTCCGCCCGCCGTCGGTCCCCGACGGCAGGTCCAGACTGCGGCTGACCGCCCGCGCGACACTCGGTGACGGCGACCTCGACCGTGTGCTGGCCGTCGTCGGTTCGACCCGCCCCCCGGTACCCTTGCGGAGGGAATCAGGAGCCGTCCGGTAGGCGGGAGGCGGTATCGGCAGTGGCAGCACGTGGTGAAGACCCGCAGACGCCGGAACCTGTGCCCGACGACCCCTCCGCCGTCGAGGGGACCGGCTCCCCGAAGAGCCCGGCCCCCCGGGACGGCGGCCCCTCCGGCGGACCCGGCGGCGCTTCCCCGGGCGCGGGCGGCGGGGGCCCTTCGGGGCCGCGCGCACGGCGGCGCGGGGCCCGCGCCGCGGTCGCCGTCTCCCTCGTGCTCGTCCTCGCCCTGGTCGTCACCCTCACCGTGCCCGCCACGCGCGAGGGGCTGATGGAGCTCTGGTGCGACGCCACCGGCGGCGTGTGCCCCGGGGAGGAGCTCCCCCCGATCACCGAGGACGAGGAGTCCGACTGGCGGGTCCGGATGGAACCGGAGGAAGCCGCGCTCTGGGGCAACTACGTGGCCCTGGGCGACTCCTACTCCTCGGGGGACGGCGCGGGCGACTACGACCCGGCCACCGCCGAGCCGGGCGGCTGCTGGCGCTCCGAGAACGCCTACCCCAAGGTCATCGGTGAGGAGTTCGACTTCTCGGGCTCGCTGGCCTTCTACGCGTGCAGCACCCACAAGGGCGAGGACATGCTCGGCCAGATCGGCACGCCCGAGTCCCAGATCGAGCGGGTCACCGAGAACACGTCCCTGGTCACCCTCGGCATCGGCGGCAACGACCTGGGGTTCACCCCCGTCCTGCGCACCTGCATCGTGCGGATGCCGCTGCTGGAGAGCAGCGTCTGCGTCGAGCAGGAGGAGGACCTGGAGCGCCGGATGGACGCGTTCGAGGAGACCCTCGCCGAGGTGCTCGGCGAGATCCGCGACCGCGCGCCCGACGCCCGCGTGCTCGTGCTGGGGTACCCCCGGCTGTTCCCCGAGGAGCCGCCGGGCATGTACTACACGCTGACCGTGAGCGACCAGGTCTGGTTGAACTCCCTGGCCCAGCGCTTCAACGAGCGCATCCGCGACGGCGTCTACGAGGTGGACGGCGAGGTGTACGGCGGTCGCCGCACCGGCAGCGTCGAGTACGTGAACACCTTCTCCGCCCTCAACGGGTACGAGGTGAGCGCGGAGGAGTCCTGGTTGAACGGCATCGTGCTCGGCCAGCTGGGCGAGGGCCTGCGCGTGGACCGGGCCAGCTTCCACCCCACCGCCCAGGGCCAGATGTCCATCGCCGAACGCGTGCGCCTCCAGATCCTGGAAGGGCCCGAACGCACCCTGTACGTGTCCCGGGAGACCCTGGAGGACGTCGACCCGGAACAGCTGATGTCGGAGCTGGGCGGCCCCTTGGACCCGGTCCGCGCCCCGGAGCCCTCCGGGTCGCCGGCCAACGAGGCCGACGCGCCCTAAACGTGTTCCGCGGAACATTCCGGGCACGCGGGAGGCGGGAGGCCCGCCGACGGCGGGGTGGGACCGGTGGTGCAGCCATCCGGTGAACGCCTCCCTCCCCTCGGCCTCGGACCGGCAGGTGGCGTAGGCCCGCGCGGCGGCCGGAGGGGCCCCGTCACAGCGGAGCCCCCTCCGGCCGGTCCGCTACCGCTCAGCCCTGAGTTCCTCCAGGACCTCGCCGAACCGGTCCAGACCCCAGTTGAGGTCCTCCTCGCTGATCACGAGGGGCGGCGACATGCGCACCGTGGAACCGTGGGTGTCCTTGACCAGGACGCCGTGCTCGGCGAGGCGCCTGCACAGCTCCTTGCCGGAGGCGAGTCGCGGGTCGACGTCGATGCCCGCCCACAGGCCGATGCTGCGCGTGGACACCACCCCGTTGCCGACGAACTCCTTCAGGCGGCGCTTGAGCACCTCGCCGAGGCGGCGCGTGTTGTCCAGGTAGGGCCCCTCGGTGAGCATCCGGACGACCGTGGACCCCACCGCGCCGGCCATCGGGTTGCCGCCGAACGTGCTCCCGTGCTGGCCCGGCTGGATCACGCCGAGCACGTCCTCGTCGGCGACCATCGCCGACACGGGCAGGATGCCTCCGCCCAGCGCCTTGCCGAACAGGTAGGCGTCGGGGACCACCCCGCTGTGCTCGCAGGCGCGGACGGTGCCGGTGCGGCCGAGACCGGACTGCACCTCGTCAGCGATGAACAGCACCCGGTTGGCGTCGCAGATCTCCCGCACCCGGGGCAGGTAGTCCGCAGGGGGCACGATCACGCCCGCCTCGCCCTGGACCGGCTCGATGAGGACCGCCGCCGTGGTGTCGTCGACGGCCTCCTCCACGGCCGCGGCGTCGCCGTACGGCACCGACCGGAAGCCCGGGGTGTAGGGGCCGAAGCCCGTCCTGGCCTCCGGGTCGGACGAGAACGAGATGACCGTGGTGGTGCGGCCGTGGAAGTTGGCCCCCGCCACGACGATGGTCGCCCGGTTCTCCGGGATGCCCTTGACCTCGTAGCCCCACTTGCGGGCCACCTTGATGCCGGTCTCCACCGCCTCGGCGCCGGTGTTCATCGGCAGGACCTTCTCCTTGCCGACCATGTCGGCGAGGGCGCTCACCCAGGGTCCGAACTGGTCGTTGTAGAAGGCGCGGCTGGTGAGCGTGACCCGGTCCAGCTGCCGGTGCGCCGCCGCCAGCAGGTCGGGGTTGTGGTGGCCGAAGTTCATGGCCGAGTATCCGGCCAGGCAGTCCAGGTACTTCCTTCCCTCGACGTCCGTGACCCAGGCGCCACGGCCCTCGGCGATCACGACGGGAAGGGGTGAGTAGTTGTGCGCGGATCGCGCCTGTGCCAGCGCGATGTGCTCGGCGCTGGAGAATCCCTGTCCGCCGGGGTTTCCGGCGGAGTCCTGCTGGCCCAGATTCTGGGTGTTGTCCATCTAGCCGCTCCGATCACCATTGACCGATGTCAGACAGTAGATACCCACCGGACGGCCCTGTAGAGCCCTCCGGCGGAGGTCCCCACGAGTTGAGCAGATGATCCGGCGGGCCCACAAGGGGTGAGGCGTATCACAGATCGCCGCCGGGGCCCGGAACCCGTGCGGGAGGCCCCCTCCCGACCCCCTGAGCGGCCCCCCTCTCATCCGTGGTGACCTGGTACGACACCCTGGGTGACGCGCTCCACAGCCCCGACGGCGATCGGCTCCTCCCCCGAGGGGTACCGTCGCACCAACGAGCCACAGTGCCGCCGCGAGCCCCTCCGCCGTGGACGGCCCGTCGACCGATGGGAGGTCGGGCGTGCCCACCTCAGTGCCCCCGGTGTCCGCGGACGCCCCGTTCTCCCTCGCGGCGCTGCTCGCCGCGGTCACCGACGCCGTCCCCGACCGGACGGCCCTGGTCGCCGGGCCCCGGCGCCTCACGTACCGGGCCCTGCACGACCGCTCCGTCCGCCTCGCCCGCCACCTGGTCGGCGCGGGCGTGGGCCGCGGCGAGCACGTCGCGATCCTGGCCTTCAACCGCGCCGAGTGGATGGAGTCCTTCCTCGGCGTTCTGCGCGCGGGAGCGGTCCCGGTCAACGTCAACTACCGCTACGTCGCGGGCGAGCTGCGGCACGTCCTGGCCGACTCGCACGCGGTCGCGCTGATCGCGGAGGACTCCCTGGCGTCCACGGTCGAGGCCGTGCTCCCGGACCTCCCCCGGCTCCGCCACGTGGTGCTCGTCTCCGACGGCTCCGTGCGCGGCGCCGAGGGGGTCGGCTACGAGGAGGCGCTGGCCGCCGCGCCGGAGGGCGCGGCCCTTCCTCCGACCAGCGGCGAGGACCACTACCTGCTCTACACCGGGGGCACCACCGGCTACCCCAAGGGGGTGCTGTGGCGGCAGGCCGACATCTTCCGCGCCGCCCTGGAGCGGCGCTCCCCCGGCGCCCCCCGGGCCCGGACCCTGGACGACGTGGCCGGGCGCGCCGCCCGGTGCTTCCCCCAGCGCATGCTGGTGCTCGGCCCGCTCATGCACGCCGCCGGGCAGTGGAACGCCCTGAGCATGCTGCTGTGCGGCAAGCAGGTGGTGCTGTCCACCGACCGCAGCTTCCGGCCCGACCGGGTGCTGGAGACGGCGCACCGGGAGGGCGTGCACACGGTCCAGCTGGTGGGCGACGCCATGGCCCGCCCGCTGGCCCGGCACCTGCTCACCGAACCCGGCCTGTGCCCGGACCTGACCGCCGTCCGCTCCGGCGGCACACCGCTCACCCCGCAGGTGCGCGGCCTGTGGCGCGCCTGGCGCGAGGACGTCGCCCTGGCCGACTCCTACGGGGGGTCGGAGACGGGCGTGTGCGGTTCGGCGACCGCCGCGGAGGGGAGCGGCGGGCCGGACGGCTCCGTGTCCCTGGAGGGGGCCGCCGACGCCCGCAGCTTCACGATGGGCGGCAGCATCGCGGTGCTGGACCAGGCGCTGCGCCCGCTCCCGCCGGGCTCGCCCGAGGTCGGCCGGATCGCGCGCACCGGCCGGATCCCGCTCGGCTACTACAACGACCCCATCACGACGGCCCGCACCTTCCCCACCGACGCCGACGGGCGCCGCTGGGCCCTGTCCGGCGACTTCGGGACGCGGGCCGGGGACGGGTCGATCGTCCTCCTGGGGCGCGGGAGCGCCGTCATCAACACCGCCGGGGAGAAGGTGTACCCGGAGGAGGTGGAGGCCGCCCTGAAGGCGCACCCCTCGGTGGAGGACGCGATCGTGGTGCCCGCCTCGGACGAGCGGCTCGGCCAGAGGGTGACGGCCCTGGTCTCCCTCGCCGCGGGGGCCCGCCTGGAGGAGGCCGCCCTGCTGGACCACTGCCGCGTGCGCCTGGCGGGGTTCAAGGTCCCGAGGACCGTCCACTTCGTGGACCGGGTGCGGCGCACGGCCGTCGGCAAACAGGACTACCGGTGGGCGGCGTCGGTGGCCCGGGACGAGGGCGGGGTCCCGCGTCCGAGCCCGCTGCGGTACTGACGGCCGCGGTCCGCGGAACCGCCCGGCGCGGGGGCGGGGGCGGCGGCCGGCCTGTGGAGGACCACACCCTGTCACTGAGACGAAGCACAGTTTTCGGATGCTATCCGGCAGCCCTGCCACAGGGCCGAAAATTACGTCATTCCAGGACAAAGGCCACGTAAGAGTTCTGCCAGGCCTCGCTTTGGCTGCTCCAGACGGGGTGCGGTCGTCCACAACTCTCCTCAACGCCTGCCCACAGCGGCCTCCGCCCCTTGTACCTTAGATCCCGACGGCCGCGATCTCCGGCCGATTCGGACAGTCTCCTTTTCGCCTCATCCCCACCCGTCGCACATTCGCGTGCGCGGGCGAGACCCTTAGGACGGAGGAAGGCGCACCTCTCCCGGACTCCCCGGGTAGCGTCCAACCACCCAGATGGCCAATTCCGCAGGCTCCTACCTCCTCGACGCGGTGCGCGGCGGCGCCGTGGGCGCCTCCGAAGCCCTTCCGGGCATCAGCGGCGGGACCGTCGCCCTCATCGTCGGCCTCTACGACAAGCTCATCGGCGGCGCGGGCCACATGGTCAGCGGGATCAAGCGGTACGTCACGGACGTCCCGCGCGGGCGCGGCAGGGCCCGCGCGCAGGAGCAGTTCCGACAGGTGGACTGGAGCGTCCTGGTTCCCGCGCTGGTCGGCATGGCCGTGTTCCTGGTCCTGGCCGCCCTCCTCCTGGCGCCGCTCGTCGACGCCTACACCCGGTACGCCTACGCCCTGTTCTTCGGCCTCGTCCTGGCGTGCCTGTGGATCCCCTACTCCGGGGCGGGCCGCCCCTGGAGGGCCGGGCACTACGCCGTGGCACTGGTGTTCGCCGTGGCCGCCTTCGTGCTCACCGGGCTGCCGGGCGCCAACCTGCCGACCCACCCGGCGGTCGTCTTCCTCGCCGCCGCGGTGGCCGTCTGCGCGCTCGTCCTGCCGGGGCTGTCCGGCTCCTTCATCCTGCTCACACTCGGGCTCTACGAGCCGACGATCAGCGCGGTCGGCGACCTGGACATCGCCTACCTGGCCGTCTTCGCCCTGGGCATGCTCACCGGCCTGTCCCTGTTCGTGAAGCTGCTCCAGCACCTCCTGGAGAACTTCCACCACATGACCCTCGTTGTACTCACCGGCCTCATGGCCGGTTCGCTGCGCGCCCTGTGGCCGTGGCAGACCGAGTCCCGCGAGGTCGTCACCCCCACCGACGTCCCTGTGACAGTCGTCTTCATCGTCGCCGGTTTCGTGATCGTGACCGCGGCCATCGTCTGGGAGCGCCGCAAGCGCTCCCGGGCCGAGGCCGCCCGCGTCGCGGCCGGCGTCCGACCGGAAAGAACGGAAAGCCACTTCTCATGACAGCGAATCTGTGGACGGCGTCGAACCTGGCGATGGAAGGCGAGGTCGTCCACGAGTACGAGGGCTTCATCGGCTGGGTGCTGAGCCTGATGACGACCCTGGGCGAGCCCGGCGTCGGCGTGGCCCTGTTCATCGAGACCTTCTTCCCCCCGATGCCGAGCGAGGCGGTCCTGCCCGGTGCGGGCTTCCTCGCCTACGACGGGCACATGAACGTCTGGCTCGCCATCCTGTGGGCCACGATCGGCTGCCTGGTCGGCGCCTGGGGCTTCTACGCGATCGGCGCCCTGCTGGGCCGGGACCGCACCAAGTGGCTGGTGGAGAAGACCCCCCTGCTCGAGGTCGAGGACTTCTACAAGGCCGAGCGCTTCTTCGCCCGCTTCGGCGGCCTCGCCGTGCTCCTGGGCCGGTGCGTGCCGCTGGTGCGCAGCTTCATCTCGGTCCCCGCCGGCATCGAGCGGATGCCCATCCTCAAGTTCTCCGTGTACACCGTGATCGGCTCCGCCGTCTGGAACTCGATCTGGATCGGACTCGGCTACGCCTTCGGCCCGGCCATCAAGCCGATCCTGGTGCAGTGGAGCGGCCTCATCAGCAACATCGTGCTGGTCGTCATCGCCCTGCTGTTCCTGTGGTTCGTCATCGTCCGCGTCCGCAAGCTGCTCAAGGCCCGGTCCGCGGACAACGCCCCCACCCTCTGAACGGCGCCGGCAGCCGTACGGGCCCCTCGGGCCCGCGCGTCCGGAACACATACGCCGACCCCCTCGGGTCGGCCGCACACTGAGCGGGGCCGCCCACGCGGCGGCCCCGACGGCGCGGGGTGCCGGTGAGTCCACCGGCTGAGAGCACACCCGTCGAACCTGCCCTAGTTCGTACTAGCGAAGGAACGCCCATGAGCGCGTACAACATCGTGTCCATCGCCGGCAGCGACCCCAGCGGGGGCGCCGGGATCCAGGCGGACCTCAAGGCCTTCTCCGCACACGGCGCCTTCGGCATGACCGTGGTCGCGGCCCTCACCGCCCAGTCCACGCGCGGCGTCACCGGGGTCCACCCGATCCCCGCCGATTTCGTCGCCCACCAGATGGACACCCTCTTCTCCGACGCCACGGTGCACGCGGTCAAGGTCGGCATGCTCGGCACGGCCGAGGTCACCGAGGCCGTCGCCGAGGCGATCGGGCGCCACGGACTGCCCCACGTGGTGGTGGACCCGGTGATGGTGGCCAAGAGCGGCGACCGCCTGCTGGAGCCCTCCGCCGTCGACGCGCTGCGCACCCGGCTGCTGCCCCGGGCGGACCTGGTCACGCCGAACCTGCCCGAGGCGGCCGACCTGCTGGGCGAGCCGGAGGCGGCCGACCTGGCGGCGATGCACGAGCAGGCCCTCCGGCTGCTGGAGTTCGGTCCGCGCGCGGTCCTGCTCAAGGGAGGCCACCTGGCCGGAGAGGACTGCGTCGACATCCTCGTGGCCCAGGGCTCCGCCCCGGTCGAGTTCCGCTCGCCGAGGGTCCGCACCCGCAACACGCACGGCACGGGGTGCACCCTGTCCTCCTCGATCGCGGCCCTGCTTCCGCAGCGGCCGGACACGGCCTCCGCCGTGGGCGACGCCAAGGCCTACCTGACCGAGGCGCTCCGGCGGGCGGACGAGATCGACGCCGGAGGCGGGCAGGGGCCCGTGCACCACTTCCACGCCTGGTGGAAGTAGGACCCGCCGACCGGGGGGCGGCACCGACGCCCTCCCCCGCGGGACCGGGCCCGGCGGAGCGGCGCGTCCGCCTCCGCCGGGCCCGGCCGCGTTCGCGGCGGCCGGGGGCGCGGCGGGCCGCCGGTCGTGCCGCTACCCCCGTACGGGCTCCATGACCGCGTCCGGGTCCCGCCAGTCCGGGTGGGCGAAGAACTTCCTCGTCTCCGCGACGACCACCGGGGACAGCAGGAGCAGCCCGATCAGGTTGGGCAGGGCCATGAGGCCGTTGGCGATGTCGCTGAACAGCCACACCGCGTCGATCTGCGCCGTGGCGCCGACGTAGACGACCGCGATGAACAGCAGCCGGTAGGGCACGACGAGCGAGCGCCCCGCCAGGTACACGACGCACCTCTCGCCGTAGTAGGCCCAGCCGAGGATGGTCGTGTAGGCGAAGACCACCACCGCGCAGGCGACGAACACGGGCCCCAGGCCCGCCAGGTCCGGGCTGATCCGGCCGAGGCCGGCCTCCATCGCGGATGTGGTGAGCAGAACCCCCTTGTCGCTGCCCTCCACCCCCGCGGCGTCGGGGTCCTGCCACACCCCGGTCGTGATGATCATCATCGCGGTCAGGGTCAGCATGATCACGGTGTCGACGAAGGTCTGCGTCATCGCGACGAGGGCCTGGCGGACCGGCTGGTCGGTCCTGGCCGCGGCGGCGGCGATGGCGCCGGTGCCCATGCCGGACTCGTTCGAGAAGATGCCGCGGGAGACGCCCTGGCGGATGACGTACATCAGGGTGGCGCCCGCGAACCCGCCCGCCGCGGAGGTGCCGGTGAAGGCGTCGCCGAGGACCAGTGCGAAGGCGGGGCCGATCCGGTCGTGGTGCACCGCCAGGACCAGCAGGTTCATGAGGACGAAGCCGATGATCATGAACGGGACCACGGCGGAGGCGACCCGGCCGATCCCCTTGATGCCGCCGAGGACGACCACGGCGGTCAGCAGCATCAGGACCACGCCGACGGCCCGCTGGTCGGCGCCGGTGGCGTCGTTGACCGCCTCGGCCACGGCGTTGGCCTGGGTGCCGTTGCCGATGCCGAAGGCGGCCACCGCCCCGAAGACGGCGAACGAGCAGCCGAGGAGGACGCCGAGCCCTCCGGGGAGGCCCCGGCGCAGGTAGTACATCGGGCCGCCGGCCTGCTCGCCCCTCTCGTCCGTGACCCGGTACTTCACCCCGAGCAGGGCCTCGCTGTACTTGGTGGCCATGCCCAGGACGCCGGTGACCCACATCCAGAAGAGGGCTCCCGGTCCGCCGAGTCCGATGGCCAGGCCCACCCCGGCGATGTTGCCGACGCCGGTCGTCGCGGCCAGGGCGGTGTTGAGGGCCTGGAAGTGCGAGATGTCGCCCCTCAGGTCCTCGCCGACCTCCTCCCGCCGGACGAGGGCGAGCCACAGGGCGTGGGCGAGCCGGGTGAACTGGAGCGCCCGCAGCCGGATCGTCAGGTAGACCCCGGTGACCAGCAGCAGCGGGAGGAGGACGAGCGGACCCCAGACGATGCCGCTCAGTACTCCGGCCATGTCGAGCAGCAGGTCCACGGGGGTCTCCGTCTCGGTGCGCGCGTCGGCCCGGCGCCACCGGCACGGCGAGGCGGGGTCCGGCGGTCCGGGGGGTCGTGCCGACGGTAGTGGACACCGCGCGGTGTCGCCGGGAAATCGCGGCAACACGCGGCGGAGCCGTGTCCCCCGCTCCCCGGGGCCTCCTCACCGGGGGCCGGGGGACGCCCGCCCTCCGGACGCTCCGGCCCCCGCAGGCGCGTGTGGGCGTGCAGCGGTCAGGAGTCGTCCTTGTGGGAGAGGGCGAGCCTGCTCAGCACCTCGGCGGCCCGGACCGGGTCGGCGCCCCGGCCCACGGCGATGCCGAGCAGGTAGGTGGTGAGCGGGGCGGCGGGGCGGGCCACCGAGTGGGCGGCGTCCTTGGCGAGGTCGAGGACGCGGTCGACGTCCTCCTTGCCCAGGGGCTCCGTACCGGTCAGTTCCAGTTCACGGCGGACGGCTTCCGCCCATTCGACGAGGGTCACCGGGCGACTCCTAGGAGAGGGATGGCGGTCACGTCAGGCGATCATAGCCACCCTGGTGTCACCGGGCGGCCACAGGCGCGCGCGGGCGGGTCACCGTCCGATCGCCCGACCCACGCCTGCGCTTCGGGAGGGGTTCCCCCCGTGCCGGACCGCGGTTCATCCGGCGGTCCTAGTGTCGGCACCAGCCTTCCCCCGGCGTTGGGAGCCCCCGCATGCCACCGACCGAGCCCTCTCAGCCGCTTCGCGTGGCGATCGTGACGGAGTCCTTCCTCCCCCAGGTCAACGGGGTGACCAACTCCGTCTGCCGGGTCGCCGACCTGCTCGCCTCGCGCGGGCACCGGGCCCTCGTCCTGGCTCCCGGCCCCGGACCGTCCTCCTACGCGGGCTTCCCCGTGGTCCGCATGCCCTCGCTCCCCCTTCCCTTCTACCGGGACTTCCCCGTGGGCCTTCCCGCCCGGCGCACGATGACCGCGGCCGTCCGCGCCTTCGCCCCCGACGTGCTGCACCTGGCCTCGCCCGCCCTGCTCGGGTCCGCGGCGGTGGAGACCGCCCGCCGCTGGGCCCTCCCGACGGTGGCGGTGTTCCAGACCGACCTCCCCGGCTTCGCGGCGCGCTACGGCCTGCCCGGCGGCGACGGCGTCTGGTCCCTGCTCAAGCGCACGCACTCCGCCGTCGACCGCACGCTCGTCCCCTCCTCGGCCGCCATGGAGGCGCTGTCCGGGCGCGGGTTCCCCCGGCTGGACCTGTGGCGGCGCGGTGTCGACGCCCACCGGTTCTCCCCCGCCCACCGCGACGACGGCCTGCGCCGCAGGCTCGCGCCGAACGGCGAGACCGTCGTGGGCTACGTGGGGAGGCTGGCCCGGGACAAGCGGGTCGACCTGCTCGCCCACGTGGCCCGCCTGCGCAACATCAGGCTGGTCGTGGTCGGGGACGGCCCCGAGCGCTCCCGCCTGCGCCGCCGCCTGCCCGACGCCGTCTTCACCGGGCAGCGCACGGGCTCCGAGCTGTCCCGGCTGTACGCGTCGATGGACGTGTTCGTCCACACGGGGGCCGACGAGACGTTCTGCCAGGCCGTCCAGGAGGCGCTGGCCTCGGGGGTGCCGGTGGTCGCCCCCGCCGCGGGCGGGCCGCTGGACCTGGTCGTCCCCGAGCACAACGGGCTCCTGTTCGCGCCGGACTCGGTCCGCGAGCTGCGCGTGGCGGTCGGGCGCCTGGCCCACAACAGGGCCGTGCGGGAGAGGATGGCCGGGCGGGCCCGCGCCTCGGTGGAGCACCGCAGCTGGGAGGCGGTCGGCGACCAGCTCATCGGCCACTACCGGGCGGTGATCGCGCCCAGCCGCGAGCTGGCGGCGCGGGGGACCGACACCGCGCGGTCAGCCTGAGCGCTTCCGGTCGGCGGGACGGCCGCGGGCGGGGGTCGGAGCGGCCCGTCACCGGACAGGGCTCCGGCCTCCCCCGGAAGGAGCGTCCGGGGGAGGCCGGAAGAGTGTGCGCCCGCCCCGCCCCCTTCCACGGGGCGGACGCCGGGATGGTCTAGCCGACGGTCTGGGCGGTGGCCCGGGCCCGCGTGACGACGGCGCCGGGAGCGGCGTCGAGCAGCATGGCGAGGACCTCGTCGAGCCTGTCCAGGTGGGCGCGGATCCAGGGCAGGGCCAGCGGGTCCGTGGCGGCGAGCGCGGTGTAGCGGCGCTCCTCGGACTCCCCGTAGAGGAGGCTGGTGGCGACCCTCATGCGCAGGGCCCCGGCCCCCTCGCCGAATTCGAGGGCGGGCAGGACACCCATGCCGAAGCGGTCCAAAAGCAGCCCGGTCAGCGCCGGTCCGGTGGTCACGCCGTGCAGGGCGGCCAGTCTCCCGCGGACCGGCTCGAAGTCGGGGTAGAGGTAGAACGCGGCGCGCGGGGCGGCGACGGTCGCGCCGGCGCGCTCGAAGGCCCCGGCGACCGCGCGGGCCACGATGCCGTGCAGGCGGCTGCTGCGGTCGATGTGGTCGACGAGTTCGGCGGGCTCGGTGAAGGCGTGGGAGGCGGCCTCCTGGACGGGGGCGGCGGGGCTGGACCAGATCTCGCTGGCCACACCCAGCAGCCCGCCGCGCAGCCGGTGGCCGGCCTCGGAGTCGGGAAGGCGCAGCACGCCGATCCGCCATCCGCCCAGGGCGAGGTTCTTGCTCAGGCCGGTGGAGATGACGGTGCGCTCGGGCGCGTACTCGGCGGGGCTGTGGATCTCGACGGGGTCCTCGCCCGGGCCCGCCGGATGCACCAGGTCCCGGTAGATCTCGTCGGAGATGATCAGCAGGTCGAGCTCGCGCGCCACCTCGGAGAGCCTGCGGACGGTGTCGGCGTCGGCCACGGTCCCGGTGGGGTTGTCCGGCAGGGTGACGACGACGGCGTTGACCGTCCGCCCCTCCTCGCGGGCGGCGGTCACCGCGGCGTGCAGGAGGTCGGGCTGCGGCACGCCGCCCTGGCCGGTGGCCGTGGGGACCAGGATCGGCCGCTGGCCGACCAGGCGGCTCTGCGCGGCGTAGCTGACCCAGCTGGGCGCGGCGATCGCGGTGTCGCCGCCGATCTCCAGCAGGAGGCTGTACAGGAGCGGCTTGCTGCCGGGGCCGGCGATGACCAGGCCGGGGTCGGTGGGCAGTCCGCGGCGTTCCCAGTAGCCCGCCGCGGCCTCCCGCAGGGCCGCCGACCCGGCGACGGGACCGTAGGCGTTGGCGCCGTTGCCGGCGGAGAGCCGGTCGCGCATGACCGGGTGGACCGGGAGCCCGGCCTCTCCGAAGCCGAGCGGCAGAACGCGCACCCCCTGGCGCCGCTTCTCGGCGAGGGCTTCGTTGACGGCAAGGGTGGCGGACACAGTGACGGTCATGGACGACTCATCTCCGGCTCATCGTTCGGCGCTCGACCGCGCCTCGGTGCGGCGGTCTGTCATGCCTCACCCTGCCCCGCTCCGGTCATCAGTACAAGCGAGTCTTTTCGATGCTGAGCGTAAGATGTCCTTATGCTCGATCTCCGACGCCTGCACGTCCTCCGCGAGTTCAGCGTCCGGGGCACCATCGCGGCCACCGCGAGCGCCCTCGGCTACACGCCTTCCGCGGTCTCCCAGCAGCTGGCCAGACTGGAGCAGGAGACGGGTGTCGCGCTCCTGGACCGCTCCCCCAAGGGCGCCGAGCTGACCGACGCCGGACGGCTGCTCGTGACCCAGGCGGAGGAGATCCTGGCCCTGGTGGAGGCGACCGAGTCGGTGCTCGCGGAGCAGGCGGACGTCGCCCTCGGCATGGTGACCGTCACGGCGTTCCCGACCGCCGCCGTGGCGTTCGCCCCCCTGCTCGCCCCGCCGCTGCGGCGGCACGAGGGGATGCAGCTCGTCCTCCGGCAGACCCTGCTGTCGACCGGGCCCCAGAAGGTGCGGTCGCGGGAGGTGGACATCGCCCTGGTCGACGACTGGTCGGGGCAGCACCCCGGCCGGGGCCCCGACGGCGGGCTGCGCCACATCCACCTGCTGCGCGACCCCCTGGTGCTGGCGGTGCCGGAGGACCACAGGCTGGCGGACCCGGCCGAGCCGGCGACACTGGACCGCCTGCTCGGCGAGTCGTGGATCGTGGCTCCGCAGACCGAGCGATCGCGCTACGGAACGGACCGGCTCCTGGCCGAGGTGGGCGGGCTTCCCGCCACCACCTGGGAGTTCGAGGGCCTGGGGACCATCCTGAGCCTGGTGTCCCGGGGCATCGGGATCGCCGCCGTCCCGGCCCTGGCGATGGTGGGCTCCCCCGCGGGACTGGTCTGCCGGCGGCTCCCCGCGTCGGCTCCGGAGCGGCACGTGTACGCGGTGGTGCGCCCCGCCTCGCTGCGCAGGCCCGCGGTGCAGGTGACGCTGGCGGCGCTGCGCGAGGCCGCCCGGCAGGTCGAGCGGGAGCTCGCGGAGGTCGCGGACCTGTAGTCCGCCCCCCGGGACCGCGTCAGCCGGCGCCGGGCCGCCCGTGGACCGTCCTCCGCGAGGGGTACCGCTCGTCGCCCACGGGATCCCCCTCCGGGTTCCAGCTCCAGGAGACGGCCGGGGTGACGTGCAGGAACACGCCGGGACCGATCATGCCCGTCCGCTCGAACGCCTGCTCCGCGCGGCCGTAGAGCCGGATGCCCCGCGCGACGAACGGTTCGGGGGACAGCAGGTCGTCCACGACCGGCGCCGCCCTGCCCGGCCCGTCGCCGAGGTCGCGGAACCTCCGGGTCCGGGTGACGGACGCCGCGCCCCCGATCCAGACGTGCGCGCCGTCGAACTCGAACGCCGCCGGGACGACGTCGGGCTGCCCTCCGGGGCCGACGGTCGCCAGGCGCGCGAGCGGTCGGGAGCGGAGGTGGTCGGTCCCGGCTTCGGTGAACGACGCGGGCTCTCGACCTCCGGGCCCCTCGGCGGGGCCGTCGCGCGGACAGGACGGGGCCGGGACACGGGCCGCGCCGGACCAGGGCCCGGGGCGCTCCACAACGGCGTGTGGCCCGGCCCTCCCGGGCCGGACCACACGTCGGTCGGATCGCGTTCGGCGGCCCCCCGGGGCTCCGACGCCTCGCACCGGTTCACTCGCCGCCGTCCCTGCCGCGGCTCCTGTCGATCCTGCGCCGCAGTCTGCGGCAGACGTGGAGCGCGCGGTCGCGGTCGTCCCGGGCGTTCCACCATCGCGCGTAGGCTTCCAGTCTGCGTTGTCTCAGCGCCTCCAGTTCGGCCTCCATCCGGGTCACCCTGTGCTCCAGGTCGATCCGCTCGCGCTCGAACGACGACATGTCGCGCTCATGGAACCCCGCCTCCCTCTCGGCGTCGGCGAGCCGAGCGGAGAGGGCCTCGGCGGCGTTCCCGCCGCGGGCGGTCCGGCTGCGGCCGGCCTGTCCACTGATGCCTTGGAACCACACAGTGTCTGGTGTTTCCCGAAGGGCCCCAACATCACCGTTCGCCACGCAAAGAATACGGAAAGTGGCAAAAGGTTCAAGTTTCCCTTTTTGGACATACAGCCCAATTGACTCACACCGCGACCGGGCGCGCGGAGAACTCCCTCTCCGCCCTCAGCGGTACGGGGGTGGCCCCCTGGAGACGCACGTAGACCGACTCGAAGCGCTCCAGCGACCGGTGGTGGTCGTGCCGCAGGGCGATCTCGCGGCTGGCCTCGCCCAGGGAGCGGCGGGTCCGCTCGCTCCCGAGGACCGAGAGCAGCCGGTCCGCCAGGCTCTCCGGGTCGCCCGGCGGGAAGAGGAACCCGTTGCGCCCCACCTCCACCAGGTGCGGCAGCGCCATCGCGTCGGCGGCGACCACCGGCAGGCCGGTGGACATCGCCTCCAGCGTGGCGATGCTCTGGAGCTCGGCCACGCCCGCTATCGCGAACGCGTCACCCGCCGCGTACACCAGCGGAAGGTCCTCGTCGGGGACGAACCCCAGGAAGAACACCCGGTCCGCCACCCCCAGCTCCGCCGCCAGGGCCCGCAGCTCCTGCTCGCGCGCCCCGATCCCCGCCAGCGCCAGCTGGGCGTCCCTCTCCGGAAGGATCCGCGCCAGCGCCCGGATCGTGTCGTCGATCCTCTTCTCCGCGTCGAGCCGCCCCACGAACACGACCGTGTCCCGGTCCGGAAGGCCGAACCTGGCCCTCGCCGCCGACCGGTCCCGCGGCCGGGGGTGGAAGCGCTCCAGGTCGATCCCGCACGAGACGGCCTCGACCTCCCGGGCGAACCCCTTCTCCCTGAGGAGTCCGGCCGCGCGGGGCGTCGGCGTCGTCACGTGGTCGGCCTCCCCCGCCGCCCGGACCATGTCCTTCCACGCCAGCGCCCCCACCGCCGACTGCATCGACCGGGGCACCCGGGCGTGCGCGTACAGGTTGTCCGGCATGAAGTGGTTGGTCAGGACCACCGGGATGCCCTCGGCCCGGCCGCGGTGCATCGCCGACCGGCTGAGGGTGAAGTGGCTCTGCGCGTGCACGACGTCCGGGTCGAAGCGCCGCAGGAGCCTGGTGATGTGCCCGCCCATGCCCAGGGGGACCGCGGCCCGCATACTGGGCTGGAAGGGCAGGCGCGCGGAGCGCAGGCGGTGCTCGGTGACCGCCCCGTCGACCGTCACGTAGGGGTCGCCCACCTCGGAGGGGCACACCACGTGGACCCGGTGCCCGCGGCCCGCGAGCCCCTCGGCGAGGCGGTGGGCGAAGTACCCGGCGCCGTTGACGTCGGGCGGGTACGTGTCTGTGGCGATCAGGACACGCAGCGGGCGGCTGGGCTCGGCCATGGTGGGTCTCCTTCGTTCAACGTGTACGGGTACGGACCGTCGTCCCCGAGTGCCTCCGGCCGTCCGGGGCCTCGGGGTTGCGGTGGCGCGCCTGCGCCAGCGCGATGGTGCCCGTGATCGCCAGCACGCTGAAGGCCAGCGCTCCGATCCGGGCCGCGGGGGTCTCCGGCGCGCCCTCCCCCAGGAGGACGGCGCCTATCGCCACGCCGACGACCGGGTCGGTGATCAGGAGGGTCGCGTAGGCGGCGGAGAAGTGTCCCGTGCGGTAGGCGTTCTGCATCAGCAGGGCGCCGAAGACCGCCGTGACCACGGCGAGCAGGGTCAGCCAGCTGACGAGCCGGGTCCAGTCGTCGACCGCGTTCGCGGTGACCACCCGGGCCAGGCCGGAGGTGGTCCCCAGGGCCGCGCCGCCCGCGAGGGCGAGGAGCAGTGCCCTGACACCGCTTTTCATCCAGTGCGCGGTCAGGTAGACGAGGAGGCCCGCGCCGACCGCGGTCCCGGCGAGCACGAGGGCCGTGGAGGTCGGCAGGACGGGGACGTCGGAACCGTGCGGGAAGAGGAGGAGGACCCCGGTGAGGCCCACCATCACCGCGACCCCGGCGACGACCTGGGAGATCCCGACCCTCTGGCGGTTGAACACCGCCGACAGGACGATCGCGAACAGCAGGCCGATCACGCCCAGCGGCTGGATGACGGTCAGCGGCGCCCCGCTGAGGGCGATGAGGTGGAGGCTCGACCCGAGGACCGCGGCGGCGCTGCCGATCAGCCAGCGGGGCTGGCGGAGCAGGTGCAGCAGGAACCCGGCGCGGGCGACCTGCCGGCCGGGGGCCCGGACGGCGTCGCGCTCCTGGAGGGCGGAGCCGAGCGCGAGGCTGAACGCCCCCGTGACGGCGATGAGGACGGGCCAGAACATCACCTCGACCACCCGCCGCGCTCAACGGGTGTCCCCCGCCTCTCCGTCATCGCCGCATCCCCTGACGCTCGGTCCCGGCCCGGATCGTGGAACACCGGGCATGACCAGAACAGTACGAACGGGAGGGGTGTCCTGGCGATAAAGCCAACCCCCCTCCGTCGGTAGTGCCCACCCCACTGCGCGACGGGTCCTTGCACGCGCTGTGCCTCTTCTGCGACGGTTTTCGGCGCCTTCGTACCGCCTCGCCTGTTTCTACGTCTCCCGCAAAACACGGAGTGTTAAGAGCCATGCAGGGTCAAGACTGGGTATGGGGCAGGCGCGAACAGCCCTCCCCGGAGGACCGATTGACGCCGGGGGTGTGTTCGGGAGAGGCCCCGTGGCACTATGTCCGTGATTGGTCTAGACCGGATAGGAGCAGTTCGCCGTGCCCGACACCCCAGCCTCATCCCCGACCCCCCTCCCCGTGATCCCCCGCCCCTCCCGGACGGAGTCCGGTGGGCCGGGGGGCCTCACCCTCACCGCCGCGACCAGGGTCTCCGCCGACGCCGAAGCCCGGGGCACGCTCACGTGGCTCCAACGTGAACTCGGCGCGGCCACCGGGCTCCCCCTCGCCACCGGCGACGAGGCCAGCGCGCAGATCCGCCTCAGCGTCGATGCCCGGGCCGGTCTGGGAAGGGAGGGCTACCGGCTGATCGTGGACGACGAGGGCGCCATCATCGTCGGCAACGACCCCGCCGGGGTGTTCTACGGAGCGCAGACCCTGCGCCAGCTCCTTCCGCCCGACGCCTTCCGCAGCGCCCCCCTGGGCGGCGCCGTGTGGACCCTGCCCGCCGTGAGCGTCACCGACGCCCCGCGCTTCCGGTGGCGCGGCGCGATGCTGGACATCGCCCGCCACTTCTCCCCCAAGCGGGAGATCCTGCGGTTCATCGACCTCCTGGCGATGCACAAGCTCAACGTCCTGCACCTGCACCTGACCGACGACCAGGGCTGGCGGATCGAGATCCGCCGCTACCCGCGGCTCACCGAGGCCGGCTCCTGGCGGACCGAGAGCCAGCTGGGCGCGGGCAAGCCGCCCGAGTTCGACGGCCGCCCCCACGGCGGCTTCCTGACCCAGGACGACATCCGCGAGATCGTCGCCTACGCGGACGCCCGCCACGTCGCGGTCGTCCCCGAGATCGACGTGCCCGGCCACTCCCAGGCGGCCATCCACGCCTACCCGGAGCTGGGGGAGAGCGGCCTGATCCCGGTCGGGACCCAGTGGGGCGTCTTCGACGAGGTCCTCGCGGTGACCGACAACGTGCTGGAGTTCTACAAGAACGTCTTCGACGAACTCCTCGAACTGTTCCCGAGCACCTACATCCACGTGGGCGGCGACGAGTGCCCCAAGACCCAGTGGAAGAACAGCGCGTCCGCGCAGAAGCGGATCAAGGACGAGGGGCTGGCCGACGAGGACGAGTTGCAGAGCTGGTTCATCCGCCAGTTGGACGACCACCTGACGGCGCGCGGACGGCGGCTGCTCGGCTGGGACGAGATCCTGGAGGGCGGGCTGGCCCCGGGCGCGACCGTGATGTCGTGGCGGGGCGAGGAGGGAGGCATCGCCGCCGCCCGCGCCGGGCACGACGTGATCATGAGTCCCACCGCCACCTCCTACCTCGACTACAAGCAGTCCGAGTCCGAGGACGAGCCGATCCGGGTGGGGACGCTGCTGCGGACCGAGGACGTCTACACCGCCGGGACTGTCCCCCCCGGCCTCACCGAGGAGGAGGCCGCCCATGTGCTCGGTGCGCAGGTGAACGTGTGGGTGGAGCACATCGACACGCCGCGCAGGCTCGACTACATGGTGTTCCCCCGGCTGTCGGCCTTCGCCGAGAAGGTGTGGTCGGCGGGTGAGCGCGACTACGCCGAGTTCGAGCCCCGGCTGGAGCGGCACCTGGAGCGGCTGGACGCCGTCGGGGTGGAGTACCGGCCGCTGGACGGGCCGCGGCCCTGGCACACCCGCCCCGGGGTCCGCGGCTGGGGGGAGTAACGCCCCGCCGGGCCCGGCCGCCGACGCCGCGCGCGTCCCTGCGGTCGTCGGCCCCGGCCTCCGTCCGCCACACGGCGGACG
>NZ_JBSHDN010000023.1:0-51801 GCF_053616335.1 Nocardiopsis sp. NPDC055824 | reverse complement strand
TCAGCGCACCGCCGCGGCGTCGGCGCGGGCCCGGTCGCGGATCTCCTGCGCCAGCGGGTCGAGGGAGCGGTCGGAGAAACGGCTGAACGCCCAGGCGAGCACGAACGTGAGAAGGAACTGACCGATTCCCATGACCAGTGCCACGTTGACCGAATCCACGATCTCGATGCTCATGAAATCGCGCGCGTACGCGGACAGGAGCAGATAGGACAGGTAACCGAGAAGGAATGACGACACCAGCAGGACCGCCTGGAGCGTGAATCCCCTTCGGAGTTTCACGAAGCCCGGATCGACCGACATGCGCTCGCACGCGTGCGCCGCTTCCGCGCGCGCACGGCGCCGATCCGCCTCCGACCTGCCCTCACGGTCGCCGAAGTCCTCCCCCCGGTCCCCGACACGTCCCCGGTACGCGCCCTCCATGTACTCGACCACGGCGCTCCCCCCGTTCCTCGACCGCGCCCGCTCCCCGCGGGACCCGCCATTCGCCGGTGCGCACCCCGCGTGCTCCCCCCACCGGTTTTCCGGGACGGCTCCGCCCGCTGGGCGGCCCGCTCCGGATCGGCAACACACTAGCCACGCGCACCACTCCGCGTTCACCGAATTCGCACATCCACTTCCCGGAATTCCGGCGCGCCGACACGAGAAATCGGACGAAGAAGAGAGAAGTCGATCACCCGGCCCCATATCGCCCCGGAGCCATTTCCCGGGTCGCGGCGGCGGCGCCCGAACCGCCCCCGGCCCCGCGCGACCGGGATCACAGCCCCTCCCGCACCACGCGGACCCGCTGGTCACCGGGGGCACTCGCGCCACACGTTGGCGCATATGTCGCCGGTCTTCGCTAGGCTTCGGGTCGACCCCGAACCCATGACGGAACCCCGGCGTTCAGCCGGTTTCCGCGTTCGTACAGGTGTATGATTAAGGGGTCCGCACATTCACGCGATACCGAAGGGAAATCCCCGCCGTGGTCACCGAGGTCTTCACGCGCAAGTACTGCGATCCCCACGCCGTCCGCGAGGAGAAGGTCGAGGCGAGTGAGGTCATCCAGTTCGCCTGGGACGGCGCCGTCCGTGAGGTCGACGCCTGCGGCGAGTGCTTCAAGGAGCACGAAGCCCGCCTGGAGCCCCTCGTCGACTACTCGCGTCCGGTGAAGAAGCGCCGCGTCACCAAGAAGTCCTCCCCCGCCTCCACCGAGGATTCCGGGAACGGCGACGACGCCGCGGACAGCGACAGCGAGTAGCAGCAGGAGACCTCCGGGGAACGGTCCTCCCGTGCCCCAGGAGACACCTCATCGCGTCAACCGCGAGCGGGGGCGGCGACACCCCCGGTGGTCGCCGCCCCCGCGTCCTCGCGTCCTCGCGTCCTCGCGGCCCCGCGGACACGCGGGCCGCGCGCGGCCGGCGCCCGCCGGACCGCTCAGCCCTGCCCCATCAGCCGGGCGAGCCTGCCTCCGTGCCGCGCGGCCCCGCCCGATCCCCCCTGCAGCGCCTCGACGACCGGGACCCTGGCCTGCACGTACGGGCCGCCCTCCCCGTGGCCCCGCACGGAGGCGCCCAGGCGCCGCATGATCCGCATCATCCCCGCGTTGGCCAGCGCGGTCTCCGCCCGCACCTCGGCCAGGCCCCAGTCCGCGGCGATCACGGTCAGCTCGCGGGCCAGGGCGGTGCCCACCCCGCGCCCCTGCCAGGCGTCCTCCACCAGGAAGGCGATCTCGCCGACCCCCGGGTCGAGGGTGTACATCAGGTGGCCCAGGGCCACCGGGTCCTTCCCGCCCCGGGGGCGCACCGCCAGGGTGAGCCCGCGCCCGGGGTCGCAGAACACCCTCAGCATGTACGGGCTCAGCTCCGCCATCCCCGCGAAGTAGCGGCTGCGCACGGTCTCCGCCGAGCAGCGCCGGTGGAGGCCGCTCAGAGCGGGCGCGTCGGCCTCGCGCACCTGGCGCAGGGACAGCTCCTCGCCCCCGGCGGTACGGACGGTCCGGTCGGTGGGCACCGGCCCGGTCGAGGGCATCACCGAGCGCACCAGCGCCTCGGCCCGGCTCGACTCCGTCCAGGTGAAGGCGTGCGACCGCCGCCGGACGAGGACCCCGCGGAGCGGTCCGACGGGCACCAGCATGGCGGTGCCCGCCGGATCGGCGGCCTCCTCGACACGGGTCAGGTTGGTCCAGTGGGCCCCGTCCGCCGACAGGAGTTCGGCCAGGGCGTCGGGGAGCCGGTTGGGGTGCGACCGCAGCCTCGCGGTGAGCAGCAGCGCCCGGGTGACGTCGTCCCCGACCTCGCGCCTCTGGGCGGGGACGGCCGTGACCGTGCCGGTGGGGCAGTGCTCGCCGAGCGCCCGGACGGCGACGGCGTGGTCGCCGGGGATGTCGACGACGAACTCGTCGACCACCCCGGACACGTCCGTGTGGATGGAGAGTCCGACGATGTCCCCGCCGCATCGCGCGAGGGCGCCGACGACCCCGGCGAGCCCGCCCGGCCGGTCCTCGACAGCCGTCCTGATCCGCCAAAGGCTCACTGCGGCCCTCCCTGGGAGAAGGTGCACCCGCCGCCCCGGAACGACGCTGTTCCGCGGCGGCGGGACGCGCACCGACGTGGAACCAGGGTGGGCGGCCCAGGTTTCGCGGACGTTAGCCGCCCGTTGAGTTCGGACGGCTTTTCACGGGCCCCGGACCTCCCCGCGTCATACTCCGTCGTCCGGCCGGGCGGCCCCGGGTCAGGGCCGTCCGGCGACCAGCTCCCCGTCCTTCCAGACCGCCGCGACCTGCGGGACCCCGGGGCGGTAGGCCAGGTGGACGTGGTCGGGCGCGTCGAGCAGGGTGAGGTCGGCGCGCGCGCCCGGGGCGAGGTGGCCGACGTCGGTGCGGCGCAGGGCCCGCGCACCGCCCGCCGTCGCGGCCCACACCGCCTCGTCCGGGGTCATGCCCATGTCGCGGACCGCGACGGCGATGCAGAAGGCCAGGCTGGAGGTGAAGCAGGAGCCTGGGTTGCAGTCGCTGGCCAGGGCGACGACCGCCCCCGCGTCGATGAGGGCGCGTGCGTCCGGGTAGGGCTGGCGGGTGGAGAAGTCCACGCCCGGGAGCAGGGTGGCGACCGTGGGCTCGGGGCGTCCGCCGGCCTCGGCCAGGGCCTCCACGTCGGCGGCGGACAGGTGGGTGCAGTGGTCCACGGAGGCGGCGCCGAGTTCGACGGCCAGGCGCACGCCCGGCCCCTCGCCCAGCTGGTTGCCGTGCACCCTGGGCAGCAGGCCGCGCTCCCTCCCGGCGGTGAGGACGCGGCGGGAGGCGTCCTCGTCGAAGGCGCCGCGCTCGCAGAAGACGTCGACCCACCTCGCGTGGGGTGCGCAGGCGTCCATCATGGGGCCGGTGACCAGGTCCAGGTAGCCCTCGGGGTCGTCGGCGTACTCGGGGGCGACCACGTGCGCGCCGAGGAAGGTCACCTCGTCGGTGACCCGGGCGGCGACGGCCAGGCAGCGCTCCTCGTCGCGCGTGGTGAGCCCGTAGCCGGACTTGACCTCCAGGGTGGTCGTGCCCTGGGCGCGGGCCTCGCCCACGAGGCGCCGCGCCCCCGCGAGCAGGTCGGCGTCGGAGGCCTCGCGGGTGGCGGCGACGGTGGTGCGGATGCCGCCCGCCGAGTACGGCTGCCCGCTCATGCGCGCGGCGAACTCGCGGCTGCGGTTCCCCGCGAACACGATGTGGGAGTGGCTGTCCACGAACCCCGGGAGGACGCAGCGCCCGGCCGCGTCGACCCTCGCGTCGGCGTCCGGCGCCTGGGAGCGCGGGCCCGCCCAGGCCACCCTGCCGCCCTGCACCACCATGGCGGCGTCCCGGATCTCGCCCACGGCGCCGCGGCCCCGGGAGGGGTCGTTGGTGACCAGGGTGGCGATGTCGTCGATGAGGATGCTCTCGGGCACGTCGGCCATCAGTGGATCTCCTTGATCACCGTGTCGAGTTCGTGCGCGGTGTCGGGCACGAGCGTGTGGACGCCGTCGCGGACGGTCCAGCGGCCGTCGGCCATCACGTGGCGCACGTCGGCCGCGGAGGCCGCGAAGACGACGGCGTCGGCGGCGCGCGCGGGGTCGGCCCCGGCCAGCCGGACGCCGTCCAGGGGGATGTTGACCAGGTCGGCGCGCGCCCCGGCCCGCAGCGCGCCCGCGTCCTCCCAGCCGAGGGAGGCGTGCCCGTGGGCGGTGGCGGCGCGCAGGAGCGCGCCGGTTCCCAGGGTGCCGCGCCTGTGGGTGCGCAGGCGCTCGTGGAGCTCGACCGCCCGGGCCTCCTCGAACAGGTCGAGCTGGGCGTGCTGGTCCGTGCCCAGGGTGATCGGGGCGGGCAGCAGGTCGCCGGTGCGGGGCAGGCCGTCGGCCAGGTCCCGCTCGGTGGTGGGGCACAGGCACACGGTGGCGCCGGAGAGCCGGACGGCGCCGACGTCGTCGTCGGTGAGGTGGGTGGCGTGCACGAGGCTGGTGCGCGGCGTGAGCGCGCCCGCGTCGTCGAGCACCCGTGCCGGGGTGCGGCCGTAGGCGGCCAGGCAGGCCGCGTTCTCGGCCGGCTGTTCGGAGAGGTGGGCGTGCAGGGGCGCGTCGCGGTCGGCGGTGTAGGCGACGACGTCGGGCAGCTGCGCGGCGGGGACGGCCCGTACCGAGTGGACGGCGGCGCCCGCCAGCGCGTGGTCCCCCACGGGGGCGAACCCGGCCGCCCGGGCGGCCCACCGTGCGGCGTCGCCGTCGCCGAAGCGCCGCTGGGCCCCCTCCAGCGGCCGGTGCGCTCCGCCGGGGTCCAGGCCGCCGGACAGGTAGCACACGTCCAGCAGGGTGATGCGGAGCCCGGCCTCGGCCGCCGCCCGCACCAGGGCCGCGCCCATGGCGTTGGGGTCGGCGTAGCGGGTCCCGCCGGGGGCGTGGTGGAGGTAGTGGAACTCGCCCACGCAGGTGACGCCCGCCAGGGCCATCTCCGCGTAGGCGGCCCTGGCGAGCCGCAGGTAGGTGTCCGGGTCGAGCCGGTCCGCGACGCGGTACATGGCCTCGCGCCAGGTCCAGAACGACCCGCCGCCGGTGTGGGTGCGTCCGCGCAGGGCCCGGTGGAAGGCGTGCGAGTGCGCGTTGGCCAGGCCCGGCAGGGTGAGGCCGGTGAGGGTCTCGGCCCCGGCGGGCGCGACGGCTCCCGGGCTCACTGCGGTGATGCGGCCCCCGGCGGTCTCGACGAGCACGCCGTACTCGGGGCTCCCGTCCCCGGCACCGGTCCAGGCCCACTCGCACCACACGCGGCGCGGCGCGGGCCCGCCCCCGGCCGCGGGGGCCCGGGCCCCCGGCATGTCCGGAGCGGTTCCGGCGGCGCCCCCCGCTCGCGGCGGCCCGCCCGGGACCGCCCCCGGAGCGCCGGTCACCGGGCGCCGCCCCGGCGGACGGGGCGGGCGAGGAGGTCCTGGAGGACGTCGGCCAGGGCGAGCACCCCGGCGTGGCAGTCCTCGGGACGGGCGTACTCCTGCGGGGAGTGGGACACCCCGGTCGGGTTGCGCACGTACAGCATGGCGGTGGGCACGTGGGCGGCGAGCACGCCCGCGTCGTGTCCGGCGCCCGTGGGCAGCAGCGGCACGCGCGGGTCCGGGGCCCCCGACCCGACCACGGCGGCCAGGCGGTCGCGGAGGCCGTGCGAGAACTCCACCAGGGGTGTGAGGGACTCGGCGTCCATCGCGTAGCCCACGCCGTGGTCGCGTGCGGCGCCCGCCGCGGCCTCGCGGACCCCGTCGACGACCGCCTCCAGGGACGCGGCGTCGGCGGCGCGGGCGTCCAGCCAGGCGCTGACCCGGGACGGGACGGCGTTGGTGCCGTTGGGGTCGATCAGGGCCCTGGCGACCGTGGCGCGGGCGCCGTGCCGCTCCGCCTGGGCGCGCGCGGCCAGGATCGCGTGCGCGAAGGGCAGCATGGGGTCGCTGCGGTCGTCGAGCCGGGTGGTCCCGGCGTGGTCGGCGCGTCCGGTGAAGTCCATCCGCCAGCGGCCGTGCGGCCAGATCGAGGAGGCCACGCCCACCGGGTGCGCGGTGTCCTCCAGTGCGCGTCCCTGCTCCACGTGCAGCTCCACGAACACGTCCAGGTCGGCGAGGGCCCCGGGGTCGGCGCCCATCGCCGCCGGGTCGTGCCCGGCGGCCTCCATCGCCTGCCCCCAGGTGACCCCGGAGGCGTCGGTGAGCCCGCGCGCGCGTTCGGGGGAGACCTCTCCCGCGCTCAGCCTGCTGCCCAGGCACGGGACGCCGAACCGGCCGCCCTCCTCCTCCGCGAACACCGTGACGGCGAGCGGACGGGCGGGCGCGACCCCGCGCCCGCGCAGCTCGTCCACGGCGGCCAGGGCCGAGGCGACACCGAGCGGACCGTCGAAGGCCCCTCCGTCGGGCACCGAGTCCAGGTGGGACCCGGTGGCCACCGCCCCCGGACCGGGGACGCCCCACCAGGCCCACAGGTTGCCGTTGCGGTCGGCGCGCACGTCGAGCCCGCGCGCGGTCGCGGCCTCCGTGAACCAGGCGCGGGCTTCGGTGTCGGCGCCTGCCCAGGTGTGGCGGCGGTAGCCGCCGCTCCCGGCGTCGCGTCCCACGGGCTCCAGGTCGGCCCACAGGCGGTCGAAGCTCACTCGCCCTCCTTCATGGGGACGCGGACGCCGTGCGCCTCGGCGACGCGCTCGGCCTCGGGGTACCCGGCGTCCACGTGGCGGATGACGCCCGTGGCGGGGTCGTTGGTGAGCACCCGCTCCAGCTTGGCGGCGGCCAGGTCTGTGCCGTCCGCGACGCTGACCTGGCCGGCGTGGAGGGAGCGGCCCATGCCCACGCCGCCGCCGTGGTGGACGGACACCCAGGACGCGCCGGAGGAGGTGTTGACGAGCGCGTTGAGCAGCGGCCAGTCGGCGATGGCGTCGGAGCCGTCCCTCATGCCCTCGGTCTCGCGGTAGGGGGAGGCCACGGAGCCCGTGTCCAGGTGGTCGCGGCCGATGGCCAGCGGCGCCGAGATCTCGCCGGAGGCGACCAGTTCGTTGAACCTCAGCCCGGCCGCGGCCCGCTCGCCCTGGCCCAGCCAGCAGATGCGGGCGGGGAGCCCCTGGAACGCCACCCGCTCCCCCGCCAGGCGGATCCACCGGGCCAGGTGCTCGTTCTCGGGGAACAGGTCGAGGACGGCGCGGTCGGTGCGCGCGATGTCGGCGGGGTCCCCGGACAGCGCGGCCCAGCGGAACGGCCCGCGGCCCTCGCAGAAGAGCGGGCGGATGTAGGCCGGCACGAACCCGGGGAAGTCGAACGCCCGGGTGAACCCGCCCTCGCGCGCCTCGTCGCGGATGGAGTTGCCGTAGTCGAACACCTCTGCGCCCGCGTCGAGGAAGCCGACCATGGCCTCCACGTGCGCCGCCATGGACTCGCGCGCCCGGAGGGTGAACTCCTCGGGCTCGGCCCGGGCCAGGTCCTTCCAGTCCTCGACGGAGACGCCCGCGGGCAGGTAGGCGAGCGGGTCGTGGGCCGAGGTCTGGTCGGTGACGACGTCGACCGGGGCACCGCGGCGCAGGAGTTCGGGGAACACCTCGGCTGCGTTGCCGAGCACGCCGATCGACAGGGGCCGCCGCTCGTCCCGCGCCTTCACGGCGAGGTCGAGGGCGTGGTCGAGGCCGTCGGCGCGCACGTCGAGGTAGCGGTGCTCGATGCGGCGGTCGATGCGGCTGCCGTCGCACTCGACCACGACGGCCACGCCGTCGTTCATGGTGACGGCGAGCGGCTGCGCTCCCCCCATGCCGCCGAGGCCCGCGGTGAGGGTGATGGTCCCGGCGAGCGTTCCGCCGAACCTCTTGGCGGCGACGGCGGCGAAGGTCTCGTAGGTGCCCTGGAGGATGCCCTGGGTGCCGATGTAGATCCACGACCCGGCGGTCATCTGCCCGTACATGGTGAGGCCCCGGGCCTCCAGGCGGCGGAACTCGGGCCAGTTCGCCCAGTCCCCCACGAGGTTGCTGTTGGCGATCAGCACGCGCGGGGCCCACTCGTGGGTGCGCATGATGCCGACCGGCCGACCGGACTGCACGAGCAGCGTCTCGTCCCCCTCCAGGTCGCGCAGGGAGGCGGTGATGCGGTCGAAGCTGCGCCAGTCCCGCGCCGCCTTGCCGGTACCGCCGTAGACCACCAGCTCCTCGGGGTGCTCGGCGACCTCGGGGTCGAGGTTGTTGTGGAACATGCGCAGGGCGGCCTCCTGCGGCCAGCCCTTGGCGGACAGTGCGGTGCCGCGCGCGGCTCGGACGGTACGCGGGGTGCTCATGCGGGGCTCCTCGTTCGTGGTGGGCCGGCGCGGCCCGGTGCCGGGCCGCGCCGGGGTCAGGCGAGCGCGGTGACGGTCTCGGCCGCCCCGACCACGGATCCGTCGGCGACCATGGCCGCGACGGCGGCGATCTCGGGGGCCAGGTGGCGGTCGGGGCCGGGGCCGTCGACCCTCTCCCGGACGGCGCGCAGGACGGCGCCGGTGGCCGGGCCGGGCCGCAGCGGCGACCGCAGGTCCAGGGCGCGGGCGGCGGTGAGCAGTTCCACCGCGAGCACGCTGGTCAGGCCGTCCACGGCGCGGCGCAGTTTGCGGGCGGCCGACCAGCCCATGGACACGTGGTCCTCCTGCATGGCCGAACTGGGGATGGAGTCGACGCTGGCGGGGACGGCCAGGCGCTTCAGTTCGGAGACGATGGCGGCCTGCGTGTACTGGGCGATCATGTGCCCGGAGTCCACGCCGGGGTCGTCGGCGAGGAAGGCGGGCAGCCCGTGGGAGCGGGACACGTCGAGCATGCGGTCGGTGCGGCGCTCCGCGATGGACGCGGTGTCGGCGACCGCGATGGCGAGGAAGTCGAGGACGTAGGCGACGGGCGCCCCGTGGAAGTTGCCGTTGGACTCGATCCGCCCGTCGTCGAGCACGACCGGGTTGTCGATGACGCTGTCGAGTTCGCGCCCGGCCACGAGGAGGGCGTGGGCGAGGGTGTCGCGCGCCGCTCCCGCGACCTGGGGGGCGCAGCGCAGGGAGTAGGCGTCCTGGACGCGGTTGCAGTCGGGACCGCGGTGGGAGGCGACGATCGGGGAGTCGGCCAGCAGGGCGCGCAGGTTGGCGGCGGAGGCGGCCTGCCCCGGGTGCGGGCGCAGCCGCTGGAGCTCGTCGGCGAACACCCTGTCGGTGCCCAGCAGCGCCTCGACGCTCATCGCGGCGGTGATGTCGGCGACCTTGAGCAACCGCTCCAGGTCCGTGCAGGCCAGCACGAGCATGCCGAGCATGCCGTCGGTGCCGTTGATGAGGGCCAGGCCCTCCTTGGCGCCCAGTTCCACCGGGCGGATCCCGGCCTCGCGCAGCGCGGTGGAGGCGGGCTTGGCCTCACCGGCCGCGTCGCGCACGTCGCCCTCGCCCATGAGCGCGAGCGCCACGTGCGACAGCGGCGCCAGGTCGCCGGAGCAGCCGAGGCTGCCGTACTCGTGGACGACCGGCGTGATCCCGGCGTTGAGCAGGGCGGCGAGGGTCTCGACGGTGGCGGCCTCGACGCCGGTGCTGCCGGAGGCCAGGGTGCGCAGGCGCAGGAGCATGAGGGCGCGTGTGACCTCGCGCTCGACCTCGGGCCCGGTGCCCGCCGCGTGCGAGCGGATGAGCGAGCGCTGGAGCCGGGCGCGCAGGTCGGGGGCGATGTGGCGGGTGGCGAGCGCGCCGAAGCCCGTGCTGACCCCGTAGGCGGGGACCTTGCCCCGGGCGAGGGCCTCGACACGTTCCCGGCCGTGCCGGACGGCCTTGCGGGACTCCTCGGAGAGGGTGACGCGGGCGCCGTGGCGCGCGACGTCGAGGACCTGGGCCGGGGTGAGCGGGGCGCCGCCGACGACGACGGGAGGAACTGCTGTGGACATGCCCCCATTGGACCGCCCGGACGGCCCCGGGTGAAGCGCTGACACGGCGGTTCCGTCTGACATCTCAGACGCACGGGCGCGGTTCCGGGGCGTCCGGTCCTCAGCCGGGCGGCGCCCCCGCGGTCCGGCCCGACTCGGCCCGGCCCCGTGCGGCCCGGGCCCGCACGTCCAGGACCCGGCTGAGCAGGGCGGCCGCGTGGAGCATGGCCGCGCCCCGCGCGGTCAGCCTGCCCTGCCAGTCCTCCAGGGCGCCGGCCAGGGTGTCGGCGCCCCCTGCCGTCCGGATCCGCTCGACCACCGCGGCGATGTGCCCCAGGGGGTGGCCCCCGCGCCGGAGGAGATGGGCCAGCTCGGCGTCGCGGACGTCGTGCGGGCCGAACACGCGGTATCCGGTGGAGGGGTCCCGCCCGGGGGCGAGGATGCCGGCGGCCTCCCAGTTGCGCAGGGTCGCCGGGGTGACGCCCAGGCGGCGCGCGAGCGCGCCGACGGTGCGGGTCCCGGTGTCCGCCGGCGGCTCGGGAGCGGCATCGGCCCGCCCCGTCAGGTGGCCGACCGCCTCCCGCACCGCGGCGAGGGTCTCCCGGTCGCGGAGCAGCTGGAGGTGGCCCCGGTCGATGGCCTCCAGGGCGTCCTCGGTCCGGCCGTCGTGGAGCGCCCGCATGATCCTGCCCGCGGACGGGTACCCGTGGGCCGGGACCAGGGCGAGGTAGGCGCGGAGGGCCGCCGCGTGCGCCTCGGTGTAGATCCGGTAGCCGCTGGGGGTCCGCTCGGCGGGCGGCAGGAACCCGTCCCGCTCGTAGTTGCGTACCGCCTGGGTCGAGATACCGTGCTCGTGCGCGAGGTCGGATGGTCGCATCGTGGTCCCTGGTTCGAGGCTTTGCCGGATGTCCGTCCGGCGAGGACGACCGGGGTCTCAACAGTTTTCCAAGGATAGGGTGCAGGCCCCGGGGTCGGGCCCAGGGGACTCCCGCCCGTGTCCCGCACCGCCGCGGGAGCCCTGGACAGCCGGCACGCCCCCCGGCGGCCGGCCGTCCGCGCCCGCCCGGCGGCGCCGGGGCCCGCGCCGCCCGGGGACCCGGGAGGCGGGACGGGGCCGTTCGGCCCCTGCCGGGGACGGCGGGGCGTGGGACAATCGACGCATGAGCCTCGTTCCGGCCGCGACACGGGCCCTGCGGCTGCTCCGGTTCCTGGCGGCGCGCCCCGGTCCGGTGTCCGCCTCGGCCATCGCCGCCGGGCTCGACCTCCCCCGCTCCAGCGTCTACCAGCTGCTGGAGGCCATGGCGGAGGAGGGGTTCGTGACCCACCTTCCGGAGGAGCGCCGCTGGGGCCTCGGCGTGGCGGCGTTCGAGATCGGCTCCGCCTATCTGCGCCACGACGGCGTGGAACGGCTGGCCCGCCCCCTGCTGCACCAGCTCACCGAGAGCACCGGCGCGACCGCCCACCTGGGCGTGCTGCACGGGGCCGACACCCTGTACCTGCTCAAGGAGCAGCCGCCGCACGCCGCGCCGCTGATCACCGGGGTGGGGGTGCGCCTGCCCGCGCACCTGACCGCGTCGGGGCGGGCGATGCTGGCGCGCCTGCCCCGCGCGCAGGTGCGTGCCCTGTACCCCGACGCGGCGGCGTTCACCGACCGCACCGGGCGCGGGCCGACCACCCCCGGGGAGCTGCGGCGGCTCCTGGAGGAGGAGCGGCGCCAGGGCTGGTCCATCGAGGACGGCCAGGTCACCGAGGGGTTCGTGTCGGTGGCGGCGGCGGCCTCGGACCACAACGGCCACCCCGCCGCGGCGATCAGCCTGACGGTCCCGAGCGCGCGACCGGTGACCCCGCAGGCGCTCGCCGGGAGGGCGCGCGACGCCGCCGCGGAGCTGACCCGGCGGCTGGACGGGCGCGCCTCACCGTAGCGGCGGTGTCCGCTCCACGACCGAGGGCAGCGGTGCGGTGCGCTCCACCATCCGCAGGATCCTCTCCTTGTGCTCCTTGGGCACCTGCACGTAGAACTGCGTGGGCGCGTCCACCGGGTCCAGCCCGAGGCTCTCGGCGGTCTCCGCCCAGCTCGGCAGTTCGGTCCCGGTGCGGTGGGTGTCGAGCACGAACTCGATGAAGTACGTCAGCCGGCGCCCGCCCGTGTGCACCTCGCGGACGCGGCGGATCTCGGGCCACGCGATGAACGTCCCCTCTCCCGGGAACCACCACTTGCGCTCCTGGAGGACCGTGACGCCGTCGCTGTCGGCGCTGATGCCCTGGCGGGTGATGCGCTGGGGCAGTCCCCGCACCAGGAGGAGGTTGCTCCCCGGCCCGACGAAGAGCATGGTCAGGCCCGCCACCGCCCACAGCGAGACCGAGCCGACGGTGGACTCCTCGCGCAGCACGTGCCAGACCATGGAGCCCAGGACGACCAGGAAGCCCAGGGTGAGGGCGCCCGAGAAGTACGCGGCGGTCATCCACATCCGCGTGTTGGGGCCGCGCAGGCTGACGTACCGGCGCAGGTGCGAGACACCGCCGGGGGGCTGGGTCAGGTCCGAGGGGATGCCCCGCACCGCAGGGGGCACGTCCGCGTTTTCGGGGGAGGCCATACCCCCCATTCTTCCAACTCTTTCGGGTGCTCCGTGCGGCGGAACCCCCTGGAACGGGCCCGGCGGTGGCCGCGCCCGGCCAATCCCGCCAAAGTCCGGGCGGCCGGGGCGGCAGCCCACTAGAGTCCGGTCCATGAGGCCCAACGCGAACGAGTACGAGACCGAGCTGCGGCTCAACGGCGAGGTCATCGTCCTCGACGGCATGCCCTACCAGGGCCGCACCGTGCTTCCGGAGGGGCCGGAGCAGTTCGCTCCCCTGGAGCGCTGGGCCAAGGGGGTGGCCGAGACCCTGGGAGAGCCGGTGACCTGGCGTGCCGTGGAGAAGGGCGAGCTCGCCGGACGCGGAACCGTGCAGCCCGGTCCCGGGGCTCAGAACCGCCGGGCGCTCTGAGCCCCGCACTTGGCGCACTGGAACTTGCGGTCGTCGCCGAGAATCCAGTCGTGGTCCCCACCGGTAGGACACGCTGACATCGACACCATCTCCTCAAGGGGCTTCGGGGGTGTGCGTGGCGATCACCCTATGTCCCACCAGCCACATCAGTCCCGAGAATGAGAGAGTTGTTCCCTTCTTCATGTCTAAGGAGGGTTTTCAGTCGACCTGGCCCGAATTTCGCCACTCTCCGATTTTAATCGCACACGCTCCGTGACGACAAAGGTCTTCCGGGCGGGAAGGGCCGACCACGAGCGCCGCGGCGGCCGCGAACGCGGGAAGGGGCCCGTCGCGACGGCGACGGACCCCTTCCGCGAGGTCTTCGGGACCCCGGCCTAGTTCTGTGCGGCGGCCCTCATGTGGGCCTCGACCGCGGCGCGGTCGGCACGCAGCTTGGCGAGGGCCTCGTTCAGGATGAGCTTGCCCTCCTCCTCGCTGCGGCGCTCCTTCACGTACGCCAGGTGGGTCTTGTAGGGCTCGGTGCGCGGCGGGGAGGGGGGGTTCGCCTTGTCCTTGCCCGCGGGGAAGCCGCAGCGCGGGCAGTCCCACTCGTCGGGAACCAGAGCTTCGCTCGCGAAACTGGGCACGACCTCGTGCAGGTTCGCGCAGTAGAACGGAACCCGCACGCGCGGGGCTGCCTCGCCCCGCTCCGCCTCGCCCATGGGGCCGGCTCCGACACGGCTGCCACGGATGGCACTGCCACTACCCACGAAAAACTCCTTCAGCGAACTGGCCCACCGGATGATCGGGCGAGCTTGACTGTGGACTGGGGGCGCCCCGCGGCTCGCGGGTCACATGCCCCGGTTGATCAGCAGGCCGAGAACGACGATCGAGAGGATCCACGCCACCGCGATGACGATGGTCATCCGGTCCAGGTTGCGTTCGACCACCGAGGATCCGCCGAGCGAGGACGTGACGCCACCGCCGAACATGTCGGAGAGGCCGCCGCCCTTGCCCTTGTGCATGAGCACCAGGAGGACCAACAGCACGCTGAGAAGCATCACGAAGATGGACAGACCGAGGATCACACGCTCACCCGTAGCTCGACCCCGCAGCGGGGGGATGGAAACCTCGATCCCCCATTTCCCGCCCGTACCGGCGGCGGCGCCGCGGCACCGGGCCTGTACGGAGAAGGGGAAGGAGGAGACCGGGGACAATTTCGGATTTTACCGTGCCTTGGCGGCACGGGTGGGGAAACCGCGAGGCACGGAGAACCCCACAGCGAAGTCTAGCCCGACCGGCGGACCTGTCGGGCACTCCGCCCGTCACCGTTCGACATCGAAGGGTGACGGGCGGGACGGGACGAGAGGTCCGGGGACTACTTCTCGCCGAAGCGGATCACCTTGACGAACTCGTCCGCCTTGAGGCACGCGCCGCCGACCAGGGCGCCGTCGACGTCGTCCTCGGCCATGATGCCGGGGGCGTTGTCGCCCTTGACCGAGCCGCCGTAGAGCACGCGCACCGCGTCCGCGACCTCGGGCGAGTAGAGCTCGGCCAGGCGGGCGCGGATCGCCGCGCACACCTCCTGGGCGTCCCCGGGGGTGGCGACCTCTCCGGTGCCGATGGCCCACACGGGCTCGTAGGCGACCACGATCCGCTCGGCCTGCTCGGCCGTGACCTCCTTGAGGGCGCCGTCCAGCTGGGCCAGGACGTGCTCGACCTGCTGTCCCGCCTTGCGGACCTCCAGGCCCTCCCCGACGCACAGGATCGGCACGATGCCGTGCCTGTAGGCCGCCTTCACCTTGGCGTTGACCAGGGCGTCGTCCTCGTTGTGGTACTCGCGGCGCTCGGAGTGGCCCACCAGCACGTAGGAGCAGTCGAGCTTGGCGAGCATGGCGCCGGAGATCTCACCGGTGTAGGCGCCCTTGTCCTGCGCGGAGATGTCCTGTGCGCCGTAGCCGATCTTGAGCTTGTCGCCGTCGACCAGCGTCTGGACGCTGCGCAGGTCGGTGAACGGCGGCAGGACGACGACCTCGGCGTTGTCGTAGTCCTTGTCGTTCAGCCCGAACGCCAGCTTCTGGACGAGCGCGATGGCCTCCAGGTGGTTGTTGTTCATCTTCCAGTTGCCCGCGATGAGCGGCAGGCGCTTGGCCATGTTCGTACTTCCTGTCTGGGAGGGATCGGGTCGGTGGCCGACCGTGTGCGTCGGCCTTCCGGGGGCGCGGTCCTACCGGAGGGCGTCGATGCCCGGCAGGTCCTTGCCCTCCAGGTACTCCAGGCTGGCGCCCCCGCCGGTGGAGATGTGGCCGAAGGCCTCCTCGTCGAAGCCCAGCGCGCGCACTGCCGCGGCGGAGTCCCCGCCGCCGACCACGGTGAACGCGTCCGAGTCGACCAGGGCCCGGGCCAGGGCACGGGTGCCTCCCGCGTACGGCTCCATCTCGAAGACGCCCATCGGGCCGTTCCAGAACACGGTCCTGGCGTCGGCCAGCTTCCCGGCGAAGAGCTCCTGGCTCCTCGGGCCGATGTCCAGGCCCATCCGGTCGGCCGGGATGGCCTCGACGTCGACCGGGGCGTGCGGGGCGTCGGCGGCGAACTTCTCGGCCGCGACGACGTCGACGGGCAGGACGATCTCCACGCCCTCGCGCTCGGCGCGCTCCAGGTAGCCGCGCACGGTGTCGAGCTGGTCGGCCTCCAGCAGGCTGGAGCCGACCTCGTAGCCCTTGGCCTTGAGGAACGTGAACACCATGCCGCCGCCGATGAGGATGCGGTCCGCGGTGCCCAGCAGGTTGTCGATGACGCCGAGCTTGTCGGAGACCTTGGAGCCGCCCAGGACCACCGCGTAGGGGCGCCGGGGGTCGGCGGTGAGCGTGCGCAGGACCTCGACCTCGGTCAGGACGAGCCCGCCGACGGCGTGCGGGAGCTTGCCGGGGAGGTCGTAGACGCTGGCGTGCTTGCGGTGCACGGCGCCGAAGGCGTCGCCGACGTACAGCTCGGCGAGCTCGGCGAAGCGGTCGGCGAGCTCACCCCGCTCCGCGTCGTCCTTGCTGGTCTCCCCGGGCTCGAAGCGCACGTTCTCCAGCAGCGCGACCTGACCGTCCCCGAGGGAGGCGGCGGTCGCCCGGGCGGACTCGCCCGCGGTGTCGGCGGCGAAGGCCACCTCGGCGCCCAGCAGCTCGCCCAGCCGGGCGGCGACGGGCCGCAGGGAGTAGCGGGGGTCCGGGGCGCCCTTGGGGCGGCCCAGGTGCGCGGCGACGATGACGCGGGCGCCGCGCTCACGGAGCTTGACGATGGTCGGCAGGGCCGCGCGGATGCGACCGTCGTCGGTGATGCGTTCTCCGTCCAGGGGCACGTTCAGGTCGGCCCGGACGAACACGCGCTTGCCGGAGACGTCGAGGTCGTCGATCGTCCGCATGCTGGTCTCCTCGTTGGGGTGTGGTCTGCTCTGTCCCGGACGGTACGGCCGGGGGGTGCTCACGACGGCACCCCTCCGCGCGCACTGCGGGCGAAGGGGTGCCGTCTCACGCGCCGGTGGCCAGGGGGCCGAGGCGTTACAGGCTGGAGCCGACCAGCTTGGCCAGGTCGGCGAGGCGGTTGGAGTAACCCCACTCGTTGTCGTACCAGCCGAGGATCTTGACCTGGTTGCCCGCGACCATCGTCATCTTCGAGTCGAAGGTGCAGGAGGGCGGGGTGCCGACGATGTCGGACGAGACGATCTCGTCCTCGGTGTAGACCAGGACGTCCTTGAGCGGGCCCTCGGCCGCGGCCTTGAACGCGGCGTTGACCTCGTCCTTGGTGGCCGGGCGCTCCAGGGTGACGACCAGGTCGGTGGCGGAGCCGTCCGGGACGGGGACGCGCATGGCCATACCGTCGAGCTTGCCCGCGAGCTCGGGGATGACCAGGGCGGTGGCCTTGGCGGCGCCGGTGGTCGTCGGGATGATGTTCTGCGCGGCCGCGCGGGCACGACGCAGGTCCGAGTGCGGGAAGTCCAGGATGACCTGGTCGTTGGTGTACGCGTGCACCGTGGTCATCAGGCCCTGGACGATGCCGAAGCTGTCCAGGAGCACCTTCGCCATGGGCGCCACGCAGTTGGTGGTGCAGGAGGCGTTGGAGATGACGTGGTGGCTCGCGGGGTCGTACTTGTCGTCGTTGACGCCCATCACGACGGTCAGGTCCTCGCCCTTGGCGGGCGCGGAGATGATGACCTTCTTGGCGCCCGCGGCGATGTGCTTCTTGGCGTCCTCGGCCTTGGTGAAGCGGCCGGTGGACTCGATGACGACGTCCACGCCGAGGTCGGACCAGGGCAGCTGGGCCGGGTCGCGCTCGGCGAGGACCTTGATGTTCTTGTCGCCGACGCGGATGAAGTCGTCACCGACCTCGACGTCGCCGTCGAGGGTGCCGAGCACGGTGTCGTACTTGAGCAGGTGCGCGAGCGTCTTGGTGTCGGTGAGGTCGTTGACCGCGACGATTTCGATGTCGCTGCCGCCGGCGGCGACCGCGCGCCAGAAGTTGCGGCCGATCCGACCGAAGCCGTTGACGCCTACACGGATGGTCACGGAACCAATCTCCTCATATGTCGCACATCAGTTTCACCCGCGCGTTCGCACACTCCCGGGGAAACCGGACTGGTACAGCCCGACCCAACCGTGTTGAACAGCGTGAACGCGTAACAGGTGTTCACAAAGAGCCTAGCGGAATGTCGACGGGGAGCCGTTCCGACCCCGCGTCCAGCGACCCGCCACCCCTCGCGGGTTCGCGACCATCCTGACATCGCGAAGCTAAGAGGTCTATACCATTTTCGGAAGTTATCCGGGAGTTTTCCCAGTTAACAAAGCCGAACATCCGCATTGCGGCCCTGTTGCCGCCCCTCCCCTGCCCTCCCGGGGCTCAGGGGACGAGCATGTCCGGAGTGAGGTTGGCCTCGGTCCCCTCGATGCCCAGGTCGCTCGCCCGCTTGTCGGCCATCGCGAGGAGCCTGCGGATGCGGCCGGCGATGGCGTCCTTGGTCAGCGGCGGGACGGACAGCTGGCCCAGCTCCTCCAGCGACGCCTGCTTGTGCGCCAGGCGCAGCTGGCCCGCCGCGACGAGGTGCTTGGGCGCCTCGTCCCCCAGGATCTCCAGGGCCCGCTCCACGCGCGCCCCGGCCGCGACCGCCGCACGCGCGCTGCGCCGCAGGTTGGCGTCGTCGAAGTTGGCCAGGCGGTTCGCGGTCGCCCGCACCTCCCGCCTCATCCGGCGCTCCTCCCACGCCAGCACGCTCTGGTGCGCGCCCAGCAGGGTCAGGAGGGCACCGATGGAGTCGCCGTCGCGGACCACCACGCGGTCGACGCCGCGCACCTCCCGCGCCTTGGCGTGCACCTTGAGGCGGCGGGCGGCGCCGACCAGCGCCAGCGCGGCCTCCGGCCCGGGGCAGGTGACCTCCAGGGACATCGACCTGCCCGGCTCGGTCAGGGAGCCGTGCGCGATGAACGCGCCCCGCCACGCCGACTCGGAGTCGCAGGCCCCTCCCGCCACCACGTGCCGGGGCAGGCCCCGCACCGGGCGGCCGTTGTTGTCCACCAGGCCCGTCTGCCGGGCCAGGGACTCGCCGTCCTTGATCACCCGCACCACGTACCGGTTGCCCTTGCGCAACCCGCTCGGGGAGAGCACGACCACCTCGGACTCGTGTCCGAACACCTCCGAGATGTCCTTGCGCAGACGCCGCGCGGCCGCACCGGTGTCGAGCTCGGCCTCGATCACGATCCGCCCGCCCACCAGGTGCAGTCCCCCGGTGAAACGCAGGATGGTGGACACCTCCGCCTTGCGGCAGCATGGCTTGAGAATGGCCAGACGGCTCAACTCATCCTTCACCACGCCGGTCATCGCCATCGCTGCGATCCTCCCCTTGGAACAGCCCGAACCGGCACCGCGCGCCCGGTACCGGGGATGCGTCCCCGCGGGCTGGCCGCCGGGGACTTTCTCCGAGGCAGACTACGTTACGGGACGCTCGGTGCCGACCCCCGGACGGCGTGTCGCCCCCGCACCCTCCCTCCCCGCCGGAGCGCTGTCGGCCTTCGTGCCGGTGTGGGGTCAATTGCCCCCCGCCCCCGGTAGGAGCTCCTCCAGGCGGTCGCGAAGGACGACGGCGTGGTTGTGCTCCCCGTCCTTCGCGGCGTACAGGAGGGTGACCGGCCCCCGGCGGGCGGCGTCGAGGATCGGCGACAGCGCGTCGGGGCGCGAGTCCAGCTCCGTCCGGTAGCGCTCGGCGAACTCGCGGAAGCGCTCCGGGTCGTGGCCGAACCAGGCGCGCAGCTCACTGCTCGGAGCCGCCTCCCCGACCCAGCGGACGCCCTCCATGGAGGCCTTGCTCACCCCGCGCGGCCACAGCCGGTCCACGAGGAAGCGGGCTCCCGGAGGCTTCCCGCCGCCCCGGTCCCGCACCTCGTCGTAGACGCGCTCCAGGTACACGTTCCGATCGGCCATGACGCCGGTCTTCCCCGGACGGCGGCCGGAGGAACGTCAGTCGACCAGGATCCGCTCGAAGGCCGCCGCCAGCAGCTCGGCGTCGTGGCGGGGGCTGCCGTCGGAGTGCGACAGGTCGTCCAGTTCCAGGCGTCCGCCCAGCTCACGCGTGACCGCCCGCAGCGGCGCCGCGTCGTCGACGGTGCCGCGGTCGGCCAGCACCACGTCCACCCCCAGCTTGGGGGCGTGCTCGCGCAGGACCTCCAGGTAGGTCTCGGGCCGGAAGTCGTCGGTCTCGCCCCTCTGCGGGGACAGGTTGAGGGTCACCAGCCGCCGGGCCCGGGTGGTGACCAGCGCGTGGGCCAGATCGGGGACCAGCAGGTGCGGGAGCACGCTCGTGAACCAGGACCCGGGGCCGAACACGATCCAGTCGGCCTCGCGCACCGCCTTGACGGCCTGCGGGCTCGCGGGCGGGGCCTCGGGGATCAGGGAGACGGAGCGCACCCGGCCGCTGGTGCTGGCGCACGCCACCTGCCCGCGCACCGTCGTCAGCGCGTCGGGCCGCTCCGGGTCCAGGCCCGAGACCTCGGCGGCGATCTCCAGCGGGACCGAGGACATCGGCAGGACCCTGCCGTGGGCGCCGAGCAGCTGCCCGACCCAGTCCAGTCCGGCGACGGAGTCGCCCAGGAGTTCCCACAGGGCCACGATGAGCAGGTTGCCGACGGCGTGGCCGTGCAGCTCGCCCTCCGAGCTGAACCGGTGCTGGAGCACCTGGCTCCAGGTGTGGCCCCACTCGTCGTCCCCGCACAGGGCGGCGAGCGCCATGCGCAGGTCACCGGGCGGGAGGACCCCCAGCTCCTGCCGGAGCCGACCGCTGGAACCACCGTCGTCGGCGACCGTGACGACCGCCGTCACGTCGGTGGTCACCCTTCGCAGCGCGGAGAGGGAGGCGTGCAGCCCGTGCCCCCCGCCCAGCGCGACCACCCGGGGTGGGCGCGGCCCGTCCCCGTCCGGCCCGGTGCTTCTCGCCATGGCTGTGGCCTGCCCCCTCGTCCCGACTGCAGCGGACGCGCCGGACCGTGCCGCCGAGGACGGCGGGCAGCAGGTCGGCACACGCCCCCGGTCCGCCGGCGCCCCGTCCGCGCGGGGAACGGCACCAGCGGTGACCGGGCCAATCTAGGGGAAGACGCCCCTCTTGGCGATTCGGTTGACCCGCCCTGCCTCCCCCGGGCGCGCGACCGGCCCGGTTCGGCCGTGCCGGCGCCCCCCGTCGGCGCGGGGACGGCCGGCCGGACGTCCCCGCGCGCATCCCCTCCCCTACTCCCGGCCCACGTCGCGGTGCACGACGTGCACGTCGACCCCCTGTCCGCGCAGCCGGTCGGCGAACTGCTCGGCCATGGCCACGCTCCGGTGCTTGCCGCCGGTACAGCCCACCGCGAGGGTCATGTAGTGCTTGCCCTCGCGCTGGTATCCGGCGATGGTCAGCCTGAGGACCTCCGAGTACGCCTCCAGCATCTCCTTGGCCCCGTCCTGGGACAGCACGTAGTCGCTCACCGGCGCGTCGCGGCCGTTCATGGGCCTGAGCTCCGGCACCCAGTGGGGGTTGGGGAGGAAACGGCAGTCGAGGACGAGGTCGGCGTCGACGGGGAGCCCGTGCTTGAAGCCGAAGGAGACCACGTTGGCGCGCGGCCGGGACTCGTCGCTCTCCCCGAAGAAGCCGATCACCCGTGCCTTGAGCTGGTGCACGTTGAGCTGAGAGGTGTCGATGACCAGGTCCGCCTCGCCGCGGACGGCGAGCAGCGTCTCGCGCTCGCGCGCGATGCCGTCGGTCAGGCGGCCGTCTCCCTGGAGCGGGTGCGGCCTGCGCACCCCCTCGAAGCGGCGGACCAGGGCGTCGTCCCCCGCCTCCAGGTAGAGCACCCGTGCGACGATGTCGCGCTTGCGCAGCTCCTCCACCGTGGACAGCAGGTCCTCGGTGAAGGCCAGTGAGCGCACGTCCACGACCACCGCGACCCGGGGGACCGCCCCGTGCGTGCGGCCGGCCAGCTCGATCATCGTGGGCAGAAGGCCCGGTGGCAGGTTGTCCACCACGAACCAGTCCAGGTCCTCCAGGGCCCTGGCCGCCGTGCTGCGGCCCGCACCGGACATCCCGGTGACGATGACCACCTCGGGCGGTAGCTCCCCGCCCAGTTCGACCGTCATGTGTCTCCTTCCCCGTCAGTGGTGTCTCCTGCTGAGGCCCCGTCACCCTCCCCGCCCCGTCCGGCGGGGCCGCCGGACAGGTGCGCGTGCACGGTCTCGGCCAGCTTGGGGCCGATGCCGGGCACGTTCGCGATCTCCTCGGCCGAGGCCGAGGCAAGTCTCTTCACCGAGCCGAACTCCTTGATCAGGGCGGACCTTCGCGCCGGGCCCAGCCCGGGGAGCTCGTCCAGGCTGCTGCCGGTCAGGGCCTTGGCCCGCTTCTGCCGGTGGTAGGCGATGGCGAAGCGGTGCGCCTCGTCGCGCAGCCGCTGGAGCAGGTACAGGCCCTCCCCGGTGCGCGGCAGGATCACCGGGTCCTCGTCTCCGGGCAGCCACACCTCCTCCAGGCGCTTGGCCAGGCCGCAGACGGCGACGTCCTCGATGCCGAGCTCGTCCAGCGCGCGGCGCGCCGCCTCGGCCTGGGGCCTGGCTCCGTCCACCACCACCAGGTTAGGCGGGTAGGCGAACTTCCCGGGTGACGGTTCGTCGTCGGTCCGGTGACCACCGGGGTCGCCGGTCTCGCCCATCCGGGCGACCTCGCCGCTCCTGGAGCTCTCCTCCAGGTAGCGGCGGAACCGCCGCCTGACGACCTCGTACATGGCGGCGACGTCGTGCTGCTCGCGGTCGCCCTCCCCGCTGCCGCGGATGGAGAAGCGGCGGTACTCCGACTTGCGCGCCAGCCCGTCCTCGAACACCACCATGGAGGCGACCACGTGCTCCCCCTGGAGGTTGGAGATGTCGTAGCACTCGATGCGCAGCGGGGCCTCGGCGAGGTCGAGGGCCTCCTGGATCTCGTTGAGGGCGCGGCTGCGCGTGCTCAGGTCCCCCGCCCGGTGGGTCTTGTGCCGGGCGAGCGCCTCCCTCGCGTTCTTCTCGACCGTCTCCATGAGGGACTTCTTGTCCCCCCTCTGCGGCACCCGCAGGTCGACGGCGGAGCCCCGGTGCCCGGAGAGCCAGGCGGCCAGCGCCTCGGGGTCGGCGGGCTCGTGCGAGACCAGGACCTCGCGCGGCACGGCGGTGCCGGTGCCCGCGCTCTCGTCCGTGCCCTCGGCCGCCCCGTAGAGCTGGCCCAGGAACGTCCGCATGAGCTCGGCGGGGCCGGCGTCGGTGACCTTGTCCACCACGTAGCCGCGCTGTCCGCGGATACGGCCGCCGCGCACGTGGAAGATCTGCGCCGCCGCCTCCAGCGGGTCGTCGGCCATGGCGATGACGTCGCAGTCGGTGGAGTCGGGCAGGACGACGGCCTGCTTCTCCAGGGCGGCGCGCAGGGCCTCGATGTCGTCGCGGATGCGCGCGGCGCGCTCGTACTCCATCTCCCCGGCGGCCTCCCTCATCCGCGCCTCCAGCTCGCGGATGAACCGCCCGGTGTCCCCGGCCAGGAAGGAGCAGAAGTCGTCGGCGAGCTCGCGGTGCTCCTCCGGGGTGGCCTTTCCCACGCACGGCGCGACGCACTTGCCGATGTAGCCGAGCAGGCACGGGCGGCCGCTGTTGCGCGCGCCGCGGAACACCCCCGCCGAGCAGGTGCGCACCGGGAAGACCCGCAGCAGCAGGTCGACCGTCTCGCGGATGGCCCAGGCGTGGGAGTAGGGGCCGAAGTAGCGCACCCCCTTGCGCTTGGCGCCGCGCATGACCTGGACGCGGGGGAACTCCTCGTTGAGGGTCACCGCCAGGTAGGGGTAGCTCTTGTCGTCGCGGTACTTGACGTTGAACCGGGGGTTGTACTGCTTGATCCAGGAGTACTCCAGCTGGAGCGCCTCGACCTCGGTCCCGACGATCGTCCAGTCGACGTCGGCCGCGGTGGAGACCATCTGCTGGGTGCGCGGGTGCAGCCCCGCGAAGTCCCGGAAGTAGGAGGAGAGGCGGGACCGGAGGCTCTTGGCCTTGCCGACGTAGATGACCTGCCCCGACGCGTCCCTGAACCGGTAGACGCCCGGCGAGGTCGGAATGGATCCGGGTGCGGGACGCAGGTGAGGAGTCACAGCCATGACCCCATTCTGGTAGGTCGGAGGGACAGACGGCCACTCGCGGCCCGCCCGGGGCCGCCGTGGCGGGGCTCACGCCGGCCGCCGGGGGCTGCGGCGCCCCGGTGGCGGAGGGGCCCTCGCGTGCGGGCGCACCCCATGGTCATGCAAACGTCACGATTGCGCATCTGCATGGTCTAGGTTGGGCGGGTACAGACGAACTTCCGGACATGAACGACAAGGAGGACCCTCGTCGTGGACCCCTCCCAATGGATCGCGATCGGCATCGCCGTCACACTCGCTCTGCTGCTGGTGTTCGCCATCAGATGGGTGCTCAAGAACAAGCTGGCCAAGGCCTGGCGCGTCGCGGACTACGTGGTCGCGCGCACGCGCGTCTCCGGCTACACGGCGGCCGCGGTGGTCGGCGCCAACCTCGCGCTGCCCGAGCGGCAGGACGTGCCCTGGAGCACGTACCAGGTCATCGAGCACGCGATGCAGATCCTCATGATCGGGTCGCTGACGGCGCTGGGCATCAGCCTGGCGCACGCCGTCACCGACATGGTCCTCGCCCGGCTGTCGGTCGCCAACGGCGACGCCGACCGCAAGGCCCGGCGCCTCCAGACCCAGGTGCGGCTGCTGCGCCGGGTCATCACGTCGATCATCGTGGTCCTGGCCATCGCGTCGATACTGTTCACGTTCGACTCCGTGCGGGCGCTCGGCGCCGGGCTGCTGGCCTCCGCGGGCATCATCGGCATCGTCGCCGGTGTCGCGGCCCAGTCGACCCTGAGCAACCTGTTCGCCGGGCTCCAGCTGGCCTTCAGCGACGCGCTGCGCATCGGCGACGTGGTCGTGGTCGAGGGCGAGTGGGGGCGCGTCGAGGAGCTGAGCCTGGTCAACGTCACCATCAAGATCTGGGACGAGCGCCGCCTGGTCGTGCCGGTCGCGAACTTCACCACGACCAGCTTCGAGAACTGGACCAAGCAGGGCACGGCGATCACCGCGAAGGTCATGCTCCCCCTGGACTGGGAGGTCCCGATCGCGGAGCTGCGCGAGGAGGCCGGCCGCCTGATCACCTCCAGCTCCAACTGGGACGGGCGCAGCTGGTCGTGCCAGGTCGTCGACGTCACCCAGACGGGCGAGGTGATCGTGCGGGTGGTCGCGACCGCCGCCGACACCGGGACCCAGTGGGACATCGCCTGCGAGATCCGCGAGCACCTGATCGGGTGGCTGGTCGCGCACTACCCCGAGTCGCTGCCGCGCAGCCGCACCGAGTTCGTCTCGGGGGACGACGACGCCTCGTACGCCACGCAGTTCCCCACCTCGGCGTTCCGCCGCCGGGAGCCGAACGGCGTCACCGGCCCTCCCGGAGGAGACCCCGGGGAGAGCTGATCCGACGCGAACGGCGCCCGGGGCCCCGCGCTCCGGGCGCCGTCGTGCGTGCGGGACCGATCCGCCCCGGGGCCGGGCCCCGGGGGCGCTCCTGGTCAGTCCAGGATGATGTCCTCGCCGTCGATCGTGACGGTGAACCCCTCCAGCGGCTCCTGCGCCGGACCGGTGACCACCTCGCCCGTCGAGATGTCGAACTCGCTCCCGTGGCACAGGCACCGGATGACGTCGTCGACCTCCTGGACGGTGCAGCCCCCGTGCGTGCAGGAGGCGCTGAACGCCCGGTAGTCGTCCTTCTCCGGCTGGGTCACCACCAGCTTGCTGTGGTGGAAGACCGCGCCCGCCCCCTCGGGGACGTCGGTGGTCTGGCCGACCACCTGGCCGCGCCGGACGTCCTGCGGACGGGGCGGTTCCCCGCCGCAGGCGCTCACGGCCGTGACGGCCGCCGCCGCGCCCGCCGTTCCGAGCAGGCTCCGCCTGCTCACCCCGCACCCGCACGTCCTCTTACCGGCCACGACCGAACGCTCCCTCACCTGCGCGGAAATATCACTACACAATGTAGTAGGCATGGAGGGGTGCCCTGCGCCGGGGCCCCTCGGGAAGCTCCTCCGGCCGGGGCTACGGGGCCGGGGGGTGCGCCTGCGGGTCGGCGACGTCGAGCACCACGGTCCCCGCGATCCTGTCGTGCAGGCCCTGCCGGTTGGGCCTGTTCCAGGCGGCCATGCCGCCGGTGAGCACCGCCATGACGGCGACCAGCAGCCACCAGAGCCAGCCGAGGGCGAAGAACAGCAGGTACACGAACAGGAAGGGCAGCGCCAGCAGCGCGGCGCGCACGACCAGGGCGGTGATGCGCACGGCGCCCAGGCTGCCGGTGCCCTCCACCGGCGCCACCTTCAGCCCCAGCCTGCGCTTGCCCAGGGTCTGGTGCCGGCGGGCGAGGGCGAAGGTCTCGTAGCCGGTGTAGAACGCGAACCAGACCACCGACAGGAAGACCGGGTACCGGTCCTCGATGCCCTGCGTCGACCCGTTGGAGACCTGCTGGACCCCGACCCAGGCCAGCGTCACGACGAGTCCGACGAGCAGCGCGGGCAGGGCGACCAGGACGAGGTCGATGAGCCTGGCCAGGACCCGGGTCCGCCAGCCCGCCAGCGGGTACAGCCGCTCGGGCCCGGGAGGGGCGGAGGGGGCCGCGTGCCCGGCGGCGGGCACGGTGGTCTCGGCCGGGTCCGCGGGGGCGTGCCCGTACGCCCGGTCGTGGGGCGGCTCCTGGCGGCCCTCCGGCCGCACTCCGTGTTCGGGTCCGGGCGGGGGAGCGTTCATGGCGGTGGCCGACCTCCTGGCTGTCGAGGGGCTGCCCGGGGCAGGGTGGCGCACGGACACGCCCGACTGTACCCACCCGGCGGCACCCGTCGTGAACGGGCCGATCCGCTGTGGCCGGCCCCTTCCGGGGCCCGCCCGGCGCCGGGCGTCCCGTCCCGGCCCCGGCCCGGGACGGCGAGTGGCCCGCCCCCGCCGAACCCGGCGAGGGCGGGCCCGTTCGGCCCCGGACCGCTAGAGCAGCTTGGCGAGGAACCGCCCGGTGTAGGACTCGGCGACCGCCGCGACCTCCTCCGGGGTGCCCTCCGCGATCACCGTGCCGCCGCCCGAACCGCCCTCGGGTCCCATGTCGATGACGTGGTCCGCGGTCTTGATGACGTCGAGGTTGTGCTCGATGACGATCACCGTGTTGCCGGTGTCCGCCAGCCGGTTGAGCACGCCCAGCAGCTTGCGGATGTCCTCGAAGTGCAGGCCCGTGGTCGGCTCGTCCAGCACGTACACCGTCCGGCCGGTGGAGCGCCGCTGGAGCTCCGCCGCGAGCTTGACGCGCTGGGCCTCACCGCCCGAGAGGGTGGTGGCGGGCTGCCCGAGCCGGACGTACCCCAGGCCGACGTCGTCCAGGGTCTGGAGGTGGCGGCGGATGGCGTTGATCGGCTCGAAGAACTCCAGCGCCTCGGAGATGGGCATCTCGAGCACCTCGGAGATGCTCTTGCCCTTGTAGTGGACCTGGAGGGTCTCCCGGTTGTACCGGGCGCCGTGGCAGACCTCGCAGGGCACGTAGACGTCGGGCAGGAACTGCATCTCGATCTTGAGCGTGCCGTCGCCGGCGCAGGCCTCGCAGCGGCCGCCCTTGACGTTGAAGGAGAACCGGCCGGGCTGGTAGCCGCGCGTCTTGGCGTCGGTGGTCTGCGCGAACAGTTTGCGGATGTGGTCGAAGACCCCGGAGTACGTGGCCGGGTTGGAGCGCGGGGTGCGCCCGATCGGGCTCTGGTCGACGTGCACGACCTTGTCGACCTTGTTCATGCCGTTGACCCGCACGTGCCGGCCGGGCACGTCGCGCGCCCCGTTGAGCTCCTTGGCCAGCGCCTTGTACAGGATCTCGTTGACCAGGGTGGACTTGCCCGAACCGGACACGCCCGTGACGGCCGTGAACACGCCCAGCGGGAACGCGACGTCGATCCCGTGGAGGTTGTTCTCCCGGGCGCCCTTCACCACCAGCTCGTGCCCCTTCGTGAGGGGTCGCCTCCCCTCGGGGAGCGCGATGACGCGCCGGCCGGACAGGTACTCGCCGGTCAGCGACGTCTCTGAGGTGAGGAGTTCGTCCACGATGCCGGACACCACGACGTGTCCGCCGTGCTCGCCCGCGCCGGGGCCGATGTCCACCACCCAGTCGGCGGCGCGGATGGTGTCCTCGTCGTGCTCGACCACGATCAGCGTGTTGCCGATGTCGCGCAGCCGCTGGAGGGTCTCCAGGAGGCGGGCGTTGTCGCGCTGGTGCAGGCCGATGGACGGCTCGTCGAGCACGTACAGCACTCCCACCAGACCGGAGCCGATCTGCGTGGCGAGCCTGATCCGCTGGGCCTCGCCGCCGGAGAGCGACCCGGAGGAGCGGGCCAGGCTCAGGTAGTCGAGGCCGACGTCGAGCAGGAAGCCGAGGCGGGCGTTGATCTCCTTGAGGACCTGGGCCGCGATGACCGCGTCGCGGTCGGAGAGCGTGAGCCCGGCGAGGAAGGCGGCGCTGTCGGTGAGCGACATCTGCGCGACCTCGGCGATGGACCGTCCGCCCACCGTCACGGCCAGCACGACCGGCTTGAGGCGGGTCCCCTCGCAGGTGGGGCAGGGCACGGTGCGCATGTACCCCTCCAGCCGCTCGCGACCGTAGTCGCTCTCGGTCTCGGAGTGGCGGCGCTTCACCCAGGGGATGACGCCCTCGAACTCGGTGTAGTAGGAGCGGTTGCGCCCGTACCTGTTGCGGTAGGTGACGTGGACCTGGGTGTCGTGCCCCTCCATGAGCGCCTTGCGCGCGCGGCGCGGCAGCCTCTCCCACGGGGTGTCCAGGTCGAACCCGACGGCCTCGCCGACCGCGGTCAGGATGCGCTCCCAGTAGCCGCTGTTGGGCCCGCCCGACCAGGGGCCGATGGCGCCCTCGGCCAGCGTCTTCTCCGGGTCCGGGACCAGCAGCTCGGCGTCGACCTCCATGCGGGTGCCCAGGCCCGAGCAGTCGGGGCAGGCGCCGTAGGGGGCGTTGAAGGAGAAGGAGCGGGGTTCGAGCTGCTCGAAGGAGAGGTCGTCGTAGGGGCAGTAGAGGTGCTCGGAGAACACCTTCTCCCGCTCGGCGTCGTCGGCGTCCAGGTCCACGAAGTCCAGGACGATGGTGCCGCCGGCGAGCTTGAGCGCGGTCTCGACGGAGTCGTTGAGCCGACCCCGGGCGCCCTCCTTGACGGAGAGCCGGTCCACGACCACGGCGATGTCGTGCTTGTCGTAGCGGCCCAGCTTGGGCGCCTCGTCCAGGCGCACCGCCTCGCCGTCCACGACCGCCCGGGTGTAGCCCTTGGACTGCAGGTCCTTGAAGAGCTCGGTGTACTCGCCCTTGCGTCCGCGCACGACCGGGGCCAGCACCTGGAAGCGGGTGCCCTCGGTCATCTCCAGGACACGGTCCACGATCTGCTGCGGCGTCTGCCGCGCGATCTCCCGACGGCACTCCGGACAGTGCGGCACGCCGATGCGGGCCCACAGCAGGCGCAGGTAGTCGTACACCTCGGTGATGGTGCCGACGGTGGAGCGCGGGTTGCGGCTGGTGGACTTCTGGTCGATGGACACCGCCGGGGACAGTCCCTCGATGAAGTCCACGTCCGGCTTGTCCATCTGGCCGAGGAACTGGCGCGCGTAGGCCGAGAGGGACTCGACGTAGCGGCGCTGCCCCTCGGCGAAGATCGTGTCGAAGGCCAGCGACGACTTCCCCGACCCCGACAGGCCGGTGAACACGATCATGGAGTCACGCGGAAGGTCCAGCGAGACGTCCTTGAGGTTGTGCTCTCGGGCTCCCCGGACTACCAGTTGTTCGACCATCGAGTGAGACATCCTTCGGCATAGGCACACCGGGGCGCGGACCGCGTCCGATGACGGCGGGCGACCCGTGTGTGGCTTCGCGGCGTGGCGGGCGAACGGCCTCAGGCGACCGCCTCGGCCTCGGAATCGGGCCGGTGAGGGGATACGGGGAGGCCTCCGGCCTTCCCCGTCCGTCAAGACTAACGATCGCCGACGTCGGTTTCTTCCACTACGGAGAAGTGGTGGTGCCCCGGCGCTCGCGCGCCAGGACACCACCACTATAGACGAACAGCTGTTCGAAAAAGGCCGTTCCGCAGGATGTCCGCGGGCCGCCCGGAGGCCGCCCGCCCGAGATCAGGACCTGTCGACCGGAACGTCCTTCTCCTCCTCGACGGCGGGCTTGTTGCGCTCGTCGATCCTGGACTTGACGAGGCTTCCGACGATGGTGATCGTCATGATGCCGAGGATCACGGTCAGCGAGGTGCCGATGCCGATGTCGACGATGTGGATGCCGTTCTCGTGCAGCGCGTGGAAGATCATCTTCACGCCGATGAAGACCATGATCGCCGACAGGCCCCAGCTGATGTAGGCCAGGCGGTCCATCAGGCCGGCCAGCAGGAAGTACAGCTGGCGCAGGCCCAGCAGGGCGAAGGCGTTGGCGGTGAAGACGATGTAGGTGTCCTGGGTCAGGCCGAAGATCGCCGGGATGGAGTCGACCGCGAAGACCAGGTCGATGACGCCGATCGCGAGGATGACCAGGAGCATCGGGGTGACGTGGCGCTTGCCGTCGAGCTTCACGGTCAGCTTGGCGCCGTGGTAGTCGCTGCTGACCGGCCAGAAGCGCTTGACCAGGCGGACCACGGGGGTCTGCGTGAAGTCCTTCTCCTCCTCGTCGCCCTTCATGTGGTCACGGACGATCTTGTAACCGGTGTAGATCAGGAAGGCGCCGAAGAGGTAGAACACCTCGCTCCAGGCGTTGATCACCTGGGCGCCGAGGGCGATGAAGATGCCGCGCATGACGATCGCGATGACGATGCCGACGAGCAGGACCTCGTGCTGGTACTTCCTGGGCACCGCGAAGGAGCTCAGGATGAGGTAGAACACGAAGAGGTTGTCGATGCTCAGGCTCTTCTCGGTGACGAAGCCCGCGAAGTACTCCGCGCCGGCCGAACCGCCGCCGAAGTACCAGACCCCGAGACCGAAGAGGATGGCGATGCCGATGTAGAAGACCGCCCACCAGGCGGCCTGCTTGATCCCGAACTCCTGGGGACCCTTGTTCTTGCTCCAGGGGTGGTCGACGATGGCCAGGTCGATCACCAGGATGGCGATCATTCCACCGATCGTCGCAGCCCACACCCACATGGGAACGTCCACGGACGGATTCTCCTCCGGTTGGTGCGCGCGAGCAGTGTGCACGCACGTCGAACTACCGGAGGTCTCTCCCGCTCACGTCCTGAGGACGTGAACCGACGGCACCGGGAGAACGACTCTGTACTCCGTGATGACGACACCGCCGCGACAGGGATACTCCCCTCACGTGAAACCAAGGGTACCGGTCGTGCGCACTCCGTGACACACCTTCGGACCCACGGAACAGGATGGCATCTCCGGCCCCTCCCGGGAAGAGGCGGCGGCGGTGGTATTCATCGCTCCTCCGGGACACATGGGTCAGGCCCCCGGGTAGGGGTCCCCGTCCCCCGGCCCGGGGGATCCTGCCGCGCCCCGCCCCGCCCCCGGCGCCCCGCGGATCAGCGGCGGAGCACCGACTTGTAGACGGCGGCGGCGGCCTCCACCGCGTCCTCCTCGCTCGGCAGCGTCCGCGCGGTCTCCCGTGCACGGGTCCGCAGGTCCGCGGCCAGCACGGGGTCGTCCAGGACCCGCCCCACCGCTGCCGCGAACGCCTCCGTGTCCCCCGGCGGCACCATCAGCACCGTCCCCGCGTACAGGTCGGGGATCCCCCCGACCCGGGTGGAGACCACGGGGAGCCCCGCCCGCAGCGCCTCCATGATCACCAGCGACGGCCCCTCCCACCGGCTGGTGAGACAGAACACGTCCGCGGCGGCGAGGAGGTCGGCCACGTCCGAGCGGTGGCCGAGCATGCGCACGTCGGCGTCCATCTCGGCCGCCGTGTCGTGCAGGCGGCCCCAGAGGGGGCCGTCCCCGGCGATCGCGATCACCGGCTCCGGGCTGCGGTCGGCGATGGAGGGCGCCGCGTCCAGGAGCATGTGCAGCCCCTTCTGTTCCGCGAGCCGGCCGATGGTCAGCAGCAGGGGGCGCTCGGGAAGGACCGCCAGGTCGGCGCGCGTGGCCTCGCGCCCGTTCAGCGGCGTCCCCGTCTCCGGCGCGGCCACCACGGCGAGGCGGGCCTCCCGCGCCCCGAGCGCGCGCATCCGCCGCACCAGGTCGCCGGACACCCCCAGCACCGCGTCCGCGCGGTGGGCCACGATCCGTTCCAGAAGGGGGTAGGCCAGGGCCAGGAGGCCCCCGACCGGCGGCGGCGCGTTGTGCGCCGTCACCACCAGCGGCCGGGCGCCCGCCAGCGCGCAGAGGGCCCCGGCGCGCATCCCGTGCGCGTGGACCACGTCCGCGCCGCGCGTCAGCGAGCGCAGGAGCAGCACCGCGCCGGGGTCCCCCGCCGAGGGCGCGGGGCCGATGGGCACAGGGGAGAAGCGCAGGCCCTCCGAGGTGAACCCGAACTCCTGCTCGGCCTCGGCCGGGCCGAGCACCGCCACCCGGTACCCGCGGGCGCGCAGTCCCGCGCCCAGTGAGCGGACGTGGCGGCCGACGCCTCCTGTGCTGGTACCGACGACCAGCGCGATCCTGCCGTTCACCGCTTCCCCCTCCTGCGTTCGAGTACGGTCCTGGCCCGGTCGGCGACGGCCCGCACGGCGGCACGGTCCGCCAGGGCCGCGACCGCCGCGTAGACCACCAGCCCCGCGGCGCCCGCCGAGGCGGCCGCCCCCGCCGACTGCCACACCCCGTCGGCGGGCAGGAGCCCGGCGACCGCACGGCCCGCCACCCATCCGGCGCCGCCGCCGAGGGCGGCGGCCAGCACCGAGCGCGCCACACCCGCCAGGGCGCCGCGGCCGTGCGCGCGCGCCACGCCCGCGCAGAGCAGTACGGCGGCCAGGGTCAGGCCGACCGTGCTGGCCGCGCCCAGTCCGGCGATCGACCATCCCGAGGGGAGCAGCCACACCAGAACCGCGGCGCACACCGTCACCACGAGCCATCCCACCACCTGGGCCGCGGCGGCGGAACGTCCGTGGTGGGACGCGTACAGGGCCCGGCTGAGCAGGGCGACCAGGCCGAAGCCCACCACACCCGGAGCGTAGGCCAGCAGGGCGCGCTCGAGGGTCTGCGGATCCTGCTGGGCGAAGACCCCGGCCACCGGGGCGGCGGCGGCCGCCAGCGCGGTGCCCACCCCGGCTGTGGCCACCACACAGGCGCGGGCGCCTCCGGCGGCGAGCGCGGCGAACCCCTCCCGGTCGTGTTCGGCGTGGGCCACGGCGAGGGCGGTGAAGGCGCTCGTCGCGATGGGGACCGCGATCACCCCGTACGGGAGGGTGAACAGGGCCCACGCGTAGGTGTAGAGCACGGCCGCCCCCGCGCCCCCACCCCAGTTGGCCAGCGCCACCGACAGCAGGAGGCACACCTGCATGGCCACCAGCGGCAGCAGTGACGCCGCCGCCAGGGAGCGCACCCGCTCCCCCACCCCGGCGGGGAACGTCAGGCGCGGCCGGGATCCCGTCCTCAGCCGCGCGGCGGGGCCGAGCACCGTCAGGAACAGGGCCGCCGCCCCCGCTGTGGTGCCGAGCGACAGGGTGAGCTCCGCCGCGGCAGGCAGGCCCGCGACGTCCTGGCGGTGGCCGCCGCCCAGCGGCACGAAGGCCAGGCAGGCGGCGATCACCACGAGGCTGGACAGCAGCGGCGCCAGTGCGGGCGCCAGGAACCTGCGGTGCGCCTGGAGGACGCCGTACAGGACCGAGGCCAGCCCGTAGAAGACGATCTGGGGTGCGAAGACCACGAGCATGCGGGAGGACAGGGCGAGCAGTGCCTCCCCGTCGCAGCCGGCTCCGGCTCCGAGCATCAGCGCCATCACCGGGGGCGCCGCGAGGGCGAGCAGGACGGACAGCGGGACGGACAGGAGCAGCACCCAGGTGATGAGCGCGGACGCGGTGCGGCGCACCTGGTCGTGGTCGCCGCGGGCGGCGGCCGAGGCCATGACGGGGACGACCACGGCCGTGAGCGCCCCACCGATGACGATCTCGAACAGGACGGCGGGGATCTGGTTCGCGGTGACGTACGCGGTGCCCAGGCAGGTGTCGCCGACGGTCTGCGAGAAGACCACCGTGCGGCCGAACCCCGCCAGGCGCGCCCCCACGGTGGCCACCGCGATGAGCGCCGCCGCCGCGCCGACACCGCTCGTCACGCCGTGGACGGCGCGGGACACCGCGGACACCTCACGCGCACCTCCCCACCGGGCGCCCTTCGCCCGGAGCACCGGCACGCCCGTCGTCCTCCGCCCCTCCGGCGGCCGTCCTGCGGACGGGGCTCCTGCCCCACTGGTCGAGGCGGCGCAGGGCCGGGACGCGGTCGATGACACGGGAGAAACTGGTCACCTCGCTGGCCAGGGTCAGTGCGGCCACCGCGCCGAACAGCGCCAGGCGCACCGGGCGCGGCGCCTGCGCGACGGCGGCGGCCCCGAGGGCCGCGCCCAGGGCGTTGGCCCCCGCGTCGCCAAGCATGGAGCGTTCGGCCAGCTCGTCGGGGAGCAGCGCGGAACAGGCGCCCACCACCGGGCCGAGCAGGGGCGCCGCGGGCGAGGCCAGGGCCGGCGCCGCGGCGAGGAGGGCGAACTTGGCGGCGCGGCCGGGGCGCAGGTCGAACAGGTTGACCAGGTTGGCGCCGGCCGCGATGAGCGCGCCGTCCACCAGGGTGTCCACCGGCCCGCGGCGCAGCAGGGAGGCGGCGGCGACCCCGGTGGCGCCGATGCCGACCATCTTGACCAGGCCGGTGGTGACCTCTCCGCGCGCGAGCGCGGCCAGGTGTCCGCGCAGGCCGCGGGCCTGGCCGTTGCCCGAGAGGTCGTCGTAGGCCCCGAACGCGGCGGCCCCCGCCGCGGCGAGGGCGGACGCGGCGCGCACCCGCGGCGCCGGCCCGGGGACGAGGAGGCTGGCGGCGCACACCCCCGAGGCCAGGGCCGGTCCCTCCTGGAGGGTGACGACGCGGCCCCGGAAGTTGCGGCGCAGCCAGGCGGAGGGGGCGTCCGCCCCGGGTGCCCCCGCGGAGCCCTCCGCCCGGGGGTCTCCGGGAGCCGTGCCGGTCGCGCCCTGCGCCCCCGTCCCGGCGGGGGCGCAGGCGCGCTCGGGCAGGGTGAGCACGGCGTAGGCGGCCCGGGCGGCGGCCGCGCCGACCACGGCGCCCGCCAGGCCCTGCGCCAGGGAGCGGAGGGGCGGCGGGACGGGCCGGCGCCCGCAGCCGGCATGCGCGACCGCGGCCGCGCGCACGGCGTGGGAGGGCACGGGTGTCACTCCCCCTCCCTGACGGTGCGGCGGGACTCGTCGGCGCCGCCCCTCCCGCCGGTCGCCGCCTCCTCCGCGGCGCCGGACGCCGCGTCGTCCGCCTCGCGGGCGGCGGGCAGCGGGTCGGGCAGGAACCCCCGGACCCCCTCACCGATCCCGTACGCCCCGGCGCCCCCCTCCAGGTTCTCGGCCAGGGCCAGAACGGCGATGATGTCGCCCATGGGGCGCCCGGTCACGTCCGCGGTGGCGAACTCCGGCTCGGCCGCACGGGCCTGGGCGAGCATCCCGTCACCGCGGGAGGACGGCACGTCGCCGGCGAGGACGGCGGCGCCGACCTCCCGGTGCAGGGCGGTGGTGACGGTGGTGAGCACCGCGTTGACGGCCTCCCGGTCGGCCCCGTCGGAGGACCCCGCCGCCGGCGCGAGGACGACCAGGGCGTCGGCGGACACGGCGGGGTCGCCCTCGACCTGGACCAGACCGCCCTCGGAGAAGGCGTCCAGGACGGCCTCGGCGTCGTGGGAGCCACCCCCTCCGGGGGTCTCCTCCGCCTCCCGCGGGTCCTCCGTCGCCCGTCCGGCGCCCTCCGCGTCCCCGTCGCCGGACCCCGCCCCGCCGGCGGAAGCCAGGGCGCGCCCGAGCTCCGTGCCCGCCTTGTCGTAGGGTCCTCCGGTCAGGCCGTCGGGGTCCTGGGAGACCTGGATCGACAGCTCGTCGACGAAGGTGGCGTTGCCCGCGTCCACGAGGGCGTCGGTGACCGCGACCCGGCCGACGACCTCGCCGCCCGCCTCCTCGACCCGTGCGGCGAGCCCGTCGGCCACCTCGGGGTTCGCCCCCGGGGCCGTCACCACGACCACGCCCAGGCCGGTGAGGCGGCCGTCGAGCATGTCCGAGGACACGGCCTCGGCCATCTCGTCGGCCCCGGCGTTGACCTTGTCCGCGACGTCGCGCTCGGAGCGCAGGTCCTCGCTCTGGCCGCGCAGGTCCGCGGTCTCGGACTGGAGTGTGTTCAGCAGGGGGTCCTGGAGCATGGTGGTCCCCAGGACCAGCCCCACGGTGAGTGCGAGGAACACCGCGACTATGGACACCAGGTGGTAGCGGAAATCGATCACGTCAGCAGTCCCGTCAGCCAGTAGGAGAACACGTCCCAGCGCGCCGCGAGAAAGGTGAGGTAGACCTGTCCCGCCGGTGAGCTGTAGGCGGCGACCACGATGGTGAGCAGACAGGCGGCGACCAGCCCGAGCAGCGCCCAGGGCGAGATGCGCGAGCGGTACAGGCGGCTGACGCCCTTGGCGTCGACGAGCTTCCCGCCCACCCTGAGCCTGGTCAGGAAGGTGCTGGCCATGCCCGAACGGCCCTTGTCGAGGAACTCCTCCAGGGTGGCGTGCGTGCCCACCGCCACGATGAGGGCGGCGCCCGAACCGTCGGCCAGCATCATCGCCACGTCCTCGCTGGTGCCGGTCGCCGGGAAGACCACCGCGTCGTAGCCGAGGTCGGTGAGCCGGGGGAGGCCGGGGGCCCGGCCGTCCCGGTAGGCGTGCACGACGAGTTCGGCGCCGCTCGCCAGGGCCTGGTCCGACACCGAGTCGAAGTCGCCGACGATGATGTCGGGCCGGTAGCCGCCCTCCATGACCGCGTCCGCGCCGCCGTCCACGGCGATGATGACGGGTCTGAACTCGCGGATGTAGGGGCGCAGGGCGGCGATGTCCTCGCGGTAGTGGTAGCCGCGGACCACGATGAGGACGTGGCGCCCCTCCATGTCGGTCTCGATGTCGGGGATGCCGATACCGTCCAGGAGCAGGTCCCGCTCGTGCTGGAGGTAGGCCATGGTGTTGGCCGCGAACGCCTCCAGCTGTGTGGCGAGCCCGGCGCGGGCCTCGGCCATGGCGGCGCTGACGGTCCCCGCGTCCTGGAGGGTCCCGCGGGCGAGCGCCTCGTCGCCGCGGTACAGGGTGGCGCCCTCCAACCGGAGCCGCTCGCCGTCGCGGACCCGGGTGAAGACCTCGGGGTCGACGTCGTCGACGAGGGGGATGCCCGCCGTGACGATCATCTCCGGCCCCTGGTTGGGGTAGCGGCCGCTGATGCTCTTGGCGACGTTGAGCACCGCCGAGACCCCGCAGCCGACCAGCGCCTCGGCGCTGACCCGGTCCAGGTCGACGTGGTCGATGACGGCGATGTCGCCGGGGCGGAGGCGTTTGGTCAGGTTCTTGGTGCGGCGGTCCGAGCGGACGGGCGCGACCAGCCCTGTGGGAGCGTCCGCCCGGGAGCGGCGGAACCGCATGACTGTGGCGCTGAGCGCATCCGTTACCTTCATCGCTGGCATACTGTCAGAACGCGACTACGGTAAGTCATAACACCTGGGAGATCGGCGTGTTCGGGCAGGTCCGCCGTCACCACCCCAACGGGGACGTCGACGGCGGCCTGCCACCGCCCTACCCGGGAACGGGCCCGTGTCACACATCCGCCCCGCGGGTCCCGGGGCTCCCGCTCAGGCGGCGGGGTAGGCGCGCTCCGGAGCGGCGTTGGTGAGCAGCTCCTCTGCGTGGGCGCGGCCCAGCTCGGAGTCCTCCAGGCCGGCGAGCATCCGCGACAGCTCGCGGACCCGGCCCGCGCGGTCCAACCGCACCACGCCGCTCTCCGTGACCAGGCCCTCGGTCGACTTCTCCACCACCAGGTGCGCGTCCGCGAACGCCGCGACCTGCGGGAGGTGGGTGACGACGATGACCTGGGAGCGCTGCGCGAGCTTGGCCAGGCGGCGGCCGATCTCCACCGCGGCCTTGCCGCCCACCCCCGCGTCGACCTCGTCGAAGACGAACGTCGGCACCGGGTCGGCCCCCGCGAACACCACCTCGATGGCCAGCATCACCCGGGAGAGCTCACCGCCGGAGGCGCCCTTGTTGAGCGCCAGCGGCGGTGAACTGGGGTGCGGGGCCAGCAGGACCTCGACCTCGTCGCGTCCGTACGGGCCGAACTCCTCGCCCGTGGTGATCCGCACGCTCACGCGGGCGTGCGGCATGGCCAGGGCGGTCAGCTCCTCGGTGACGGCCGAGCCGAAGCGGTCGGCCGCCTCGGTGCGGACGCGCGTCAGCTCAGCGGCGCACCGGTCCAGCCCCTCGTACAGCTCGGCGGCCTCGGCGCGCAGGGCCTCGATGCGCTCGTCGTCGTTGTCCAGGTCCGCCAGCCGCTTGGCCGCCTCCGAGGCCCAGCCCAGCACCTCGTCCGTGGTCCCGCCGTACTTGCGGGACAGGGAGGTCAGGAGCGCGCGGCGCTCCTGCACCTGGGCCAGGCGGCCGGGGTCGGCGTCCACGGACTCGGCGTAGGACGCCAGCTCGGTGGCCGCATCGGTGAGGATGTAGGACGCCTCGTCCAGCCGGTCGCCGATGGCGGCCAGCTCCGCGTCGTGCTCGCGGACGGAGGCCACCGCCTGGCGGGCCGCGGAGAGCAGCGCGGCCACGTCGACCTCCACGTCGGAGGCGGGGTCCCCCGCCAGTGCCTCGTGGGCGGTGGTCGCCGCCATGCGCAGGCCGTCGGCGTGCGCCAGGCGCGTCTCCTCTGCCAGGAGTTCGGCGTCCTCGCCGGGCAGGGGCTCGGCCGCTGCGATCTCCTCCACACCGAAGCGGAGCATGTCGGCCTCCTGGGCGCGCTCGCGCGCCCGCTCGACCAGCTCCTCGAGCTCCGCGGTCACCTCCCGGTGGCGGCGGTAGGCCAGGGTGTACTGCTTGGCGGCCTTCGCCAGCTGCTCGCCGGCGAAGCGGTCCAGTGAGGAGCGCTGCCGGTCGGCGCGCAGGAGCCGCTGCTGGTCCGACTGCCCGTGGACCGCCACCAGGTCGTCGGCGAGGTAGGCGAGCAGGCTGACGGGGGCCGAGCGCCCGCCCATCGTGGCGCGCGACCGGCCCTCCGCGGACACCGCCCGGGTGAGGATGAGGACGTCGTCGTCGATGTCGCCCCCCGCCTCCAGCACGCGGTCGGCCACACGGCCGCCGGCGGGGACGGTCAGCCGCCCCTCCACCACCGCCCGGTCGGCGCCGGGCCGTACGCGCTGGGGGTCGGCCCGCCCGCCGAAGAGCAGCCCGAGCCCGGTGACGACCATGGTCTTTCCCGCGCCGGTCTCACCCGTGACGACGGTCAGCCCCGGTGACAACTCCAAAACGGCGTCGTCAATGACCCCGAGTCCCTGGATACGGACTTCTTCGAGCACCGATCCCTCTCCTGTGGTTGGCTCCACTTCATCGCGCGCGCTCGTGCGAACGCCGCGCCGGAACGCACTCCGCGTTCAGTGACCGTGCTCGACCCGCCCGCGCCAACCCGCGACCGGAAGGCCGAACTTGGCCACCAGGCGGTCGGTGAACGGGGCCCGGTGCAACCGGGCCAGCCGGACCGGCGTATCGGCACGGGTGATCTCGATTCGTGCCCCCGCGGGCAATTCGACCATACGCCGTCCATCACACCAGAGCACCCCCGGCGCCGTGTCCGGAAGCACCTCGAAGGCGATGGTGGCGTGCGGCCCCACGACCAGGGGCCGGGCGAACAGGGCGTGCGCGCTGAGCGGCACGACCAGGAGGGCCTCCACGTCGGGCCACACCACCGGCCCGCCCGCGGAGAAGGCGTGCGCCGTGGACCCCGTCGGGGTGGCGCACACCACCCCGTCGCAGGCCCAGCGGGAGAGCGGGCGGCCGTCGATCTCCAGGACGGCCTCCAGGATGCGCCGGGACTCACCCTTCTCCAGCGTGGCGTCGTTGAGCGCCCAGGAGCGCACCGACGGGGCCCCGTTGTTGCGCCCCCCGTTGAAGACCGCGACCTCCAGGGTCATGCGCTCCTCGACGTCGTAGTCGCGGTTGACGACGCTGCGCACGGTGGCGCCCAGGTCCTCGCGCTCGGCCTCGGCGAGGAAGCCCACGTGGCCCAGGTTCACCCCGAGGAGCGGCGCCCCGGCGGGACGGGCCATCTCGGCGGCCCGCAACAGGGTGCCGTCGCCGCCCAGGACCATGACCAGCTCCACCCCCTCGGCCGCGTCCGCGGATTCGACGGCCTCGATCGGGGAGAGCACACAGCCCACCGCGGCCAGCTCCTCGACCTCGGCCTTGAGCATGCGCACGGTCAGGCCGGCGCGGCTGAGGCTCTCGTGGACCAGTTGCGCGCTGCGCACCGCCGCGGGCCGACCGGTGTGGGCCAGCAGGAGAACACTGCGTCCGCTGGTCATCGCCGTCCCCTTACGTTCGCTCCCCGACAGGGGAGCCCGAGTACTGGCCGGGAGCTTCGCTGACCCGGCCGGGTCACGTTACCGGACACCTGAGACACGGTGCCATGCCCGTCAGCTCGGCCCCTCCTCGACGGCCCGGGCCAGGTCGGCCGGGTCCAGGGGCGGGGCCCCCGCGCGCAGCCACAGGAAGTACTCGACGTTTCCGGAGGGCCCGGGGAGCGGGCTCGCGGTCACGCCGACGACGCCCAGGCCCAGGGAGAGGGCGTGGGCGGCGACGTCGGAGACCGCCTCGGCGCGCAGCGCGGGCTCGCGGACCACTCCCCCCGCGCCGACCTTGTTCCTGCCGACCTCGAACTGCGGCTTGACCATGAGCACGAAGTCCGCACCGGCCGCCACGCAGTCCTTCAGCGGTCCCAGGACCAGTTTCAGGGAGATGAACGACAGGTCGCCGACGACCAGGTCCGGGCGCGGTTCACCGATCTGCTCCGGGGTGAGCTCGCGGACGTTGACCCGCTCCATCACCCGCACCCGGTCGTTGCTGCGCAACGACCAGGCGAGCTGCCCGTAGCCGACGTCGACCGCGGTGACGTGGGCCGCCATACGGCGGAGCAGCACGTCGGTGAAGCCGCCGGTGGAGGCGCCGGCGTCCAGCGCGCGGCGGTCGGTGACGTCCAGGGCGAAGGCGTCGAGGGCGCCGATGAGCTTGTGGGCGCCCCGGGAGACGTACGGGGGTTCGTCGGAGGGGGCCCTGACCACGATGGGCTGGTCCTGGCCCACCTGGGTCGCGGCCTTGGAGGCCACGACCCCGGCCACCTTGACGAACCCGCCGTCGATGATCTCGGCGGCGTGGCCCCGGGAGCGTGCGTGCCCGCGGCGGACCAGTTCCGCGTCGAGCCGAGTACGTTTTGCCATGGTCACCTACGATACCGAGAGTTATCGGGGGGTGTTCGCGTTCTGGTCGAGCGCCCCGAGCACACCGGACAGCTCCCGGTGCAGGGCGTCGAAGACCGCGACGTGCTCGGACGTGGGTCGGGAGCCCAGTGATTCCAGGCGCTCCCGGGTGCCGCTGAGGGTCTGCTCGGCCACGGCCTCGGCCTGTTCCTTGGGGTCCATGGTTCTCCCGGTGATCGCGTTCGACCGACTCTACTTCTTCGCGGGGCCCTTGCCCTTGGGGGTTCGCTTGGCGGTGGAGCGCGCCCGCGCCGTCTTGGCAGGGGCCCGGGTTCTGGCCTTGGTCCCGGCCGCTCCGGCCTCCGCGGGCGCGGCCTCCTCCCCCTCCCCGGCGGGGTCCCCGGCCCCGTCCCGGTCGTCGGCAGCGGCGCCGGAGGAACCCTCGGGAGCCTCGCCTCCGGGTGCCTCCCGGACCTCCGGGACCCCGCCTCCCGCAGCCCCTTGCGTCTCCGGCGGGACGGCGGGTCCGCGGGCGGCGACCGCGTCCGCGTCCTGTCCGGCGGGACCGGTGGCCGGAGCCACCGGGGAGGCCGCCCCCGCCGCCTCGGGGGCCAGGGCCCTCTCCACCGCGTGGCGGGCGGCCAGCCGCCGCTCCAGCTCGGCGACCCGGCGCACCAGCCGCTCGTGCTCACCGCGCGGGACCACGTCCATCCGCTCCAGCTGGCGCCCGACCTCCGCGCGGACCAGGTCGGCGAGGGCCGACCTGTTCGCCTGGCTGGTCTCGATGAGCTCGCCCGCCAGCGCCTGGATGCTCTGCCCCACCCGCGGAGGCGGGGTGTCGCCCTCTCCCGCCCCGGGGAGGGCGGGGCCTCCGGCGCCGTTCGCCCGCAGCAGGGTCTTGGCGGCGGCGACGGCCTGCTTGCGCGAGAGTTCGGTGAGGCCATTGGCGGCATCGAGATAGGTGCGTACCGCGTCGACGACCATGATTCAGGTGCTCCTTGATGGGACCGCGGGAGAATGGGGAAGGGCCCGGGAAGCAGGGGCCACTGCGCAGCGGGGGGTGCTTCCCACGCTACCCCTGCGGGGCCGCCGTTGACACGCGTTCGCGGCAGGCCATCCCATTCGTCACGGTGGACCCAGAAGGATTCCCGGCACTCCGCGGTAGGGCATGATGTCGCCATGAGCAGCATCGACGCCTGTCTCGCGGGAATCGAGAAGATCAACCGGCGCATCCTCTCCGAGTCCGAGGAGAAGCGGCGCAAGCACATCCGCGAGCGCTCCGTCAGCGTGGTGGTCCCGGACCTGGGGACCGCCTTCGACATGCGCCTGACGGTCGGGGGCCTGACCGGCCTCACCCACCGGCCCGCCGACCGCGCGGCCCCGGAACCGCAGGTGCGGGTCACCGTCGACAGCGACGACCTGGTGGCCCTGTCCGAGGACCGCCTGGACGCCGCCCGCGCCCTCCTGGGCCGCAGGGTCAGGGTGGACGCGAGCGTCGGCGACCTCCTGCGCTTGCGGCGCCTCCTCTGAGCCGGCGCGCGGGCGGACACGACGGCCCCCGCACGGCGGGTACGTTGCTGGGATGCCACGCCACGCTCTCGAACTGGCCCCCTTCCGCGGTCTGCGCTACGCGGACCCGGACGTGGACCGGTTCATCGACGGGGACTTCGACCTCGCACGACTCCTGACGCCGCCCTACGACATCCCCGACGCCGAGGAGGCGCGGAAGCTCCAGCGGTCCGACCCCCACAACGCGGCCCGCGTCACCCTGCCCTACGAACTGGGCAGGCAGGACCCGGACAGCGCCGTGCCGCACCGCTACCGCGCCGCCGCCGACCTCCTGCACAGCTGGATCGGCGACGGGGTCCTCGCCCTGGACGGCGAACCCGCCCTGTACGTGTACGAGCAGGTCACGGCGGACGGCCGGCGCCAGCGCGGCCTGGTGGGCAACCTTCGGCTGCCCGAGGACGGCGCCGGGTCGGCGGTGCGCCCGCACGAGGACGTGGCCGACCCGCCGGTGCGCGACCGGTTCGCCCTGATGGGCCTGGCCCGGGCCAACCTCGAACCGATCTTCCTGGTCTACCGGGGCGGCGGCGGGGCCGCGACCGCCGCGACCGAGGCCGCGGCGGCGCTGGCCCCGCTGGTGTCCGCACGCACCCGCGACGGCTCCGAGCACCGCCTCTGGGCCCTCACCGACCCCGGTGAGCTGCGGCGTGTGGCAGCCGACCTGGCCGGCCGCTCCGCGCTGATCGCCGACGGGCACCACCGCTACGCCGCCTACCGCCGCCTCCACCGGGAGTACCCCGACCCGGGATGGGGCTACGGGCTGGCCCTGCTGGTCGACAGCGACACCCACCCTCCCCGCCTGGGGGCCATCCACCGTGTGCTGCCCGGCCTGGACACCGACACGGCGGTCCGGGAGGCCCGGGAGGCGGCCACCGTGGAACCGCTCGGCACGGCCTCGCCGGAGGTCCTGGCCGGGGTGGCGGCCCGGGCCGGGTCGGAGTCCCCCGCCCTCCTGCTGGTGTCGCCCGACGGGGACGCCCACCTGGCGCACGGCTTCGACGAGGGTGTGCTGGAGCGGGCCATGCCGGAGCGGTCCCCCGCGTGGCGCCGCCTTCCCACCGCGGTCCTGCACGAGGTGCTCATGCCGCTGTGGGAGTTCCCGGAGGACCTGGTGCGGATGGTGCACGACGACCCCGCCGAGGCGGTCGCCGCCGCCCACCACGAGAAGGGGACCGCCGTCGTCGTGCCCGCGCTGGGCGTGGGCCAGGTGTACGCGGTGGCCGACCGCGGCGAGCTGACCCCGCGCAAGTCCACCTCGTTCGGCCCCAAGCCGCGCACCGGGCTGGTCATGAGGGTTCTGGACTGAGCGGCCGGCGCGGGCGGGCCAGCGCGGCCGCCCGCGCCGCGTACACCGCGGCGAAGGCCAGCGCGGCGGTCACCAGGAGCACCACGGCCGTGGGCGCGGTGTAGAGGCTCTGGAGCCATGTGAGGTCCCGGCCCTGGGCGAGCAGCGCCACCAGCCGGTGCGGGACCACCGCGGCGCAGACCACGGCGAGGCCCGGTACCAGCCGGAGCGCGGTGCGCCACCGGGCCCGCTCCCTCGCCGCGGCGGCCCACCTCCCGGCTCCGCGCACGCCCCGGACGGCCAGGAAGCACGCCGACACGGCCAGGCCCGCCAGGACCGCGTCCACCACCAGCAGGAACGGTCCGGCGGGAGGCGACGGCTCGCCACCGTCGGCCAGGGCGACCAGTCCGTGGAGCAGCGCCGAGGCGTCGGCGCCTCCCAGTCCGGTGTTGGCCATCACCGCGATCCCGTGGCCGCTCTCCGGCAGGAGCGCCTGGTGGGCGGTGTAGGTGAACTGGATGCCGCCGTGCGAGAGCATCGGCGCACCGGCGGGTGTCTCTCCGACGTCCCAGCCCAGCCCCTTGCGCTCCCCTCCGGCGCCTCCCCCCAGCGGGGCGTGGGTGGCGGCGACGCCCTCCTCCGAGAGGATGCGCGCACCGTCCGCGCCCCGGCCCCCGCTGTTCTGCGCGACGAGCCACCGGGCCATGTCCGCGGCGGTGGTGACCATGCCCCCGGCGCCGTTGACGTAGCTCGCGGGTTCGACGGCGGGGACGGCGTTCCCCAGGACACCGACGTGCCCCCTGGCCACCCCGGCCTCGAAGACCTCTCCGACGGTGTCGACGGTGACCGTGTCGTCCATGCCCAGGGGCGCGAACGTGCGCTGCTCGAGGAACTCGCCGAAGGGCAGGCCGCTGACGGCCTCCACCAGGCGTGCCGCCACGTGGTAGTTGGGGTTGTGGTAGTTCACCTCCGTGCCCGGCTCCGCGGCCAGACCGGCGCCCGCCAGCCGGGCGACCGCGCCGGAGAGGTCGTCGGGGGCGGGTTCGCTCTTCTCGCGGAAGGCGGTGTCGGACATCCCGGAGGTGTGGGTGAGCAGCTGGCGGACGGTGATCTCCGCGCCGCGCGGGTCGGCGAGGGTGAACCCGGGCAGCCGCTCGGCCACACGGTCGTCGAGCCCGACATCCCCCTCCTCCACGAGCTGCATGACCGCCAGGGCGGTGAACGCCTTGCTGACGGAGGCCACGCCCATCGGGGTGTCGGCGGTGATCGGCCGGCCCCCGGAGTCGGTGCCGTACCCCGCGACGTGGACCACGTCGGCGCCCCGGGTGACGGCGACCGCGGCGCCGGGCAGCGGCGAGGACGCCAGGTAGTCGTCCAGGTAGGCGTCCACGGCGCCGGGGGTCAGCCCCCCTCCCCCGGGGTCCGCCGTGTCCGCGGCGGCCGGATTCCCGGCGAGGAGGAGGACGGAGGCGGCGAGCAGCGCCGCGGGAAGTCTGAACATGGGTCCATGGTGTTCGCCGGCGCGCCTCCGGCGCCACGGAGCCGGCCGCAGTACCGGCCTGGGGTTCTCCGCACCCGCCCGGTGGGGCCGGCCCCCTACGGCGGCGACCGCCCGTCCCGGCCGGGCCCCCGCCACCGCTGCCGCCGAAAGGGGCCGGGGGGCCGGCTCCGGCCCCGCGTCCGGGGCGGCCCCGCCCCGCAGGCCCCGGCCCCGTGCGACACAGGGCACACCCGTTGCGGGGGTGCGCGGTCACGGGGGCCGGAGGCCAGGCCATAGCCTGAACACCGACCACGCCACCGCACGGAACAGGTTCCCCGACATGTCCCTGCTCGCCGCAGACCGTCCCCTGAACACGCTCTACGACGCGATGCTCCTGGACCTGGACGGGGTCGTGTACATCGGCCCGCACGCGGTGCCCGCGGCCCCGGAGGCGGTGGGCAAGGCGCGAGCCGCCGGCGCCAAGGTGGCGTTCGTGACCAACAACGCCGGCCGCACCCCCGCCCGGATCGCCGAACACCTCACGCAGTTGGGGGTGGCCGCGGCACCCGACGACGTGGTGACTTCTGCCGAGGCGGCCGCCAGGCTCGTGAGCGAGCGCCACCCGGCGGGCTCGGACGTCCTCGTCGTGGGCGACACCGGCCTGCGGCAGGCGGTCCGGAAGATGGGCCTGCGCCCGGTGACGGTGGCCTCGGACTCGGTCGTGGCCGTGGTCCAGGGGTACTCGCGGAGCATGAGCCGGGACCTGCTCGACCAGGGGGCGCTCGCGGTGGCGCGCGGCGCGCTGTACGTGGCCAGCAACGCCGACGCCACCGCGCCCAGCGAGTGGGGCGCCACTCCGGCCAACGGGTCGTTCGTCCGGGTGATCGCGCACGCCACCGGGGTCGAGCCCGTCGTCGCCGGCAAGCCGATGCGCCCCCTGCACGAGGAGGGCATCCGACGTACCGGCGCCCGCAACCCGCTCATCGTCGGAGACCGCCTCGACACCGACATCGAGGGGGCCACCGTGCACGGCGCGGCAGGCCTGCTGGTGCTGTCCGGGGTGACCGCGCCCGCGGACGTCCTCGCGGCCCCCGCGCACCAGCGGCCCGCCTACCTGGCGTGGGACGTGTCGGGCATGAACGACACGCACCCGGAGGTGGCGCACACCGGCCACGGGGCCCGCTGCGGCGGGTGGACGGTGACCGTCACCGGGGGCGCTCCGGCGATCGAGGGGACGGGCGACCGGTTGGACGGCCTCCGTGCCCTGTGCGCGGCCGTGTGGGCGGACGCCACGGTGGACCCTGACGGCCCGGCCGCGCGCGGCGTTCTGGCCCGCCTGGGCTGGTGAGCACCCGAGCCGCGGCCTCACCGCCCCGGCTCCTCGCGCCCGCCGTGCCCCGATTCGGCCGCGCGGACCAGCGTCGCGGTCCTCGCCTCCACCTCGCAGACACTGCGAACCCCCTCCCGCCCGCGCCAGGTACGGCGGCGCAGCTCCCCGCTCATCTGGACCACGTCGCCCAGCCTCCAGGCGCGGATCCCCTCGTGCAGGTCCTGGTCGAAGCTGGCGCAGGTGATCGAGTCGACCCCCCGGCCGGCGTACCGGCTGTCGGTCGGCCTGGCCACGCAGACCCGCCAGGTGGCGACACGGTCCCCGCTGGGGAGCTCGCGCACGAGGGGCTCCGCGGTGACACGCCCCGCGACCACGATCTCGTTGCGGTGGCCCGGCTCGCGTCGGGCTCCGGCCCCGTCGGAGGGGTCCGGCTCCCCACGGCGGTCGACCGCGCGGGCGCCGGGTCCGGGAGGGGGTTCTGTCGCGGTGCCGGGCTGTTCGGTCGGTGGGCGGGCCGCGGCACGCCGCCGGGCGACCGCCGTCTCCTGTCGCATGCGTCCTCCTGGGATGGTGGGCGGGGGAAGGGGCGCGACACGGCGGAGGGCTGGGAGGCCGCCGGGGGTCCGGCGCTCCGCGGCTGGTCGGGGCGTCTGCGCTGACCTCCAGGATCGCCCGGCCCGCCCCCGCAGGGAAGGCCCCGCCGGAACCTGTGGACAACCTTCGGCGACCCGCACCGGCCCGCGCGCCGCGGGTCCTGCCCCGGACGCCCGCCGGCCCGGCACGACCCGCCCCTCTACTCCGCCCCCGGTCCGACCTGTCATGACGCCCTTGTCCTAGAGTCGGATTCGGTTCGGGACAGGTCCTTCCCGTACCGCACACAACCGAGGGAACAGGGGTGCTTGCCGTGCACGACGACGTGGACGTGAGCGGTCCGCCCGAGGGGATCACCCCCCTGGGCGACGACATCTTCGCCATCGACACGATGCTCGCCGGATACCCGGGGGTCGTGTCGAGCTACCTCATCCGGTCCGAACGGCCCTGCGTCGTCGAGGTCGGCACCGCCGCCTCGGCCCGCGTCCTGCACGGCGCCGTCACGCGCCTGGGGCTCGCACCCGAGGACCTGGCCACCATCGTCGTCACCCACATCCACCTGGACCACGCGGGCGGCACCGGTGACATGGCCGCCCTGTTCCCCAACGCCGAGATCGTGGTGCACGAGCGCGGCGCCCGCCACCTGGCCGACCCGAGCCGGCTGATGGCCAGCGCCGCCATGGTGTGGGGCGACAGGTTGGAGACCCTGTTCGGGCACATGAGCCCCACCGACGCCGCGCGGATCCGCGCTGTGGGCGAGACGGGTGAGATCGACCTCGGCGGCGGCCGCACACTCGTCTCCCACTACGCGCCCGGACACGCCAAGCACCACATGGGCCTGGTGGACTCCCTCACCGGCGACCTCTACGTCGGCGACGCGCTGGGCGTGTACAGGCCGCTCACCGGGGACGTCAGCCCCGCCACCCCGCCGCCGGACTTCGACCTGGACGCGTGCCTGCGCACCCTCCGGCTCTTCGGGGACATCGGCGCCCAGCGGCTGATGTTCTCCCACTTCGGTGCGGTCACGGCGGTCCCGGAGACCCTCGACAAGGCCGAGGGCGAACTCCGCCTGTGGGTGGAGACGGTGCGCGAGTCCCACGGGACCACCGGGGACCTCGACCACGCCATCGCCATGGTCCGGGACAAGGTGGTCTCCAGGTACAGCCCGCTCCCCGCCGACGCACCGCCGGAGTCCGCCGCGGTCCTCGACATCCTCGCCGGACCGGAGACCAACGTGTCCGGCATCGTGCACTGGCTGGACCGGCTCGCGCAGGAGCAGGCCGAGCGGAAGGCGGACGGGGAGCGCTCCTGAGGCTCGGACCCCGGCCTTGCGGAAAAGGGGGTGCGGCCCCCGTCGGGCTCACCTAGTCTCGCCGCATGACAGTCGAGATCCGCCAGGCCCGACGGGCCGACACACCCGGTCTCTTCTCCCTCCTCCACCGGACGAACCCGTGTCGCGTGCTGACGGAGGAGGTCGTCCTCTGGCGGCTGGACCACCCTTCGGCCGAGTTCGAGGAGACCGTCCTCATCGCCGTGGAGGAGGACGGGAGCGTGGTCGGCCACATACGCGCCGTACTCCGGCGCGGCGGAGAGGCCACCCCGAGGACCGGGGTGTCGGTCCTCGCCTCGGTCGCCGCGACGCATCTGGGCACCGGCCTCGACTCCCGCCTCCTGGACGCCTCGGAGGCCGTCCTGGTCGCGCGGGGGGCCGGGAGCCTGCGGGCGGAGGCGGCCGGGGAGGGCGTGCAGGTCGGCGGAGAGGACTTCGCGGCACTGCTGGCGGAGCGCGGCTACAGCCCGGTCGAGAGCCATCACGTCCTGGGCCTGGACCTGGAGGACCTGCCGGAGGTCCCGCCCGCGCCCGAGGGGGTGGAGCTCCGCCCCTTCGAGCGGTTCGCGGACGACCCGCGGCCCGTCTACGACATCGACCGCCTCACCACCGCCGACGAGCCCGGCGCGGACAACGACGGCCGGTTCATGTCCTACGACGAGTGGCGCTCCACCGTGTGGCCCCGCCCGGACAACGACCACGCCGTGAGCCAGGTGATCCTGGTCGACGGCGCACCGGTCGGTATGACCTGCTACACGTCCGACGGCGGCAGCCGCGTCGAGTCGGCGATGACGGGGGTCCTGCGCGAGTACCGCGGGCGGGGTCTCGCCGGCTACGCGAAGACCGCGGCCCTGCACCTGGCCCGGGACCGGGGCGCCGAGCGCGCCTACACCGGGAACCACGAGGACAACGCGCCGATGCTGGCCGTCAACCGGCGGCTCGGGTACGAACCGGTCGCAGCCGCGACCGTCTACTCCAGGGCGGTCGGGGGCTGAGCGGCCGGGGGCTGAGCGGCCGGGGCCCCGGGCAGCCCCAGCTCCCGCAGGAGGTGCGCGTAGACGCCGTCCGCCCAGGACAGCTCCCGGTCGGCGGGCAGGACGTCGAAGGACCGCACCCCCACGGTCTCGAAATCCCCGCTCAGGGGTTCCAGCCCGGTCACCCGGGCGTGGGTGACGACGGTGACGTGCCCGCTCGCGAGGACGTAGTGGCCCACGACCCCGACCTCGCCCAGGGTGGCGCCCGCCTCTTCGCGCGCCTCCCGCCGGGCGGTGTCCTCGACCGTCTCGCCGGGTTCGCAATGGCCTCCCGGAAACTCCCAGCCCCGGTCCCTGTGGCGGACGAGCAGGGGGCGGTCGCCGTCGTAGGTCAGGCAGACCACCGAGTCGTGGGCTCCGGGGAGCGCCCCCAGGCGCACGACGGCGCCGCCGAGCGGCTGTTCACCGCCCGGCGGCGCGGTGCCGTCGGTGTCCCGGAACGGGCTCAGTACCTGTCCCGCGGTGCCCGGCCGCCGCCGCGGTCGTCACGACGGTCACGGCCCTCGCCGGCGGGGGCCTCGTCGGCCTCCGGGAGCTCCTGCTCCTCGGCGTCGGTCCAGACGATCCCGTCCTCGGTGTCGACGTCGACCAGCTCGACGCCCTCGATCGCGGCCAGCCTCTCGTCGGCGTCGGTCACACCATCGCTGTCCACGGCCGAGGCCCGCGAGAAGTACTCACGTGCGTCGTCCTCGCGGCCCAGCTCCTCCAGGACGTCGGCGTAGGCGTAGAACAGGCGGGCGACCCACGGACGGGCCCGGCGCTCCTTGAGCTCCGGAACCTGGAGTTCCGCCAGTGCGGCCTTGGCGTCACCCATGTCGCGGCGCGCGCCCGCGGCGACGATCCGCAGCTCGATGCGGTCGGCGGTGTCCAAGGAGGCCGCGGCGGGGTCGCCGGTGATCTCCAGCGCCCGCTCGGGTCGGCCCAGACCGCGCTCGCAGTCGGCCATGATGGCGAGGAAGCTGTCCCGGCCGCTCATCCGGCGTGCGGCCCGCAGGTCCGACAGGGCCTCCTGCCACTTGCCGACGGTGTAGGCGGCCACACCGGAGGCCTCGCGCACACCGGGGACACGCGACGCCTTGCGGCGGGCGTAGGCGGCATGGGCGTAGGCCCGCTCGGGGTCCTCGTCCAGGAGCATGCCTGCGGCGACGATGTGCTTGCCGATGAGCTCGGCCAGGGACTTGGGCAGCGAGTGGAGGTCACGCCGGGTCTCGGGGTCGAGCTGGGAGAAGGTGGCCTCCTCCGGAAGCTGCGGCGGGATGTCGGCGGGGTCGCGGTCCTCACGGGGAGGGCGACGGTCGTCGCGCCGGTCGTCCCGGCCCCGGAAGCCACCTCCTCCGCGCCGGTCGTCACGGCGGTCCCCGCCCCGGAAACCTCCACCACCACGGTCGTCCCGTCCGCGGAAACCACCACGGTCGCCCTGCGGGGCACGGTCGTCGCGTCCGCGGAAACCACCACGGTCCCCCTGGGGAGCGCGGTCGTCACGGCGGAAACCTCCACCGCCACGACGCTCACCCTGCGGAGCACGGTCGTCCCGCCCGCGATAGCCACCACGGTCCCCCTGGGGGCCACGGTCGTCCCGCCCGCGATAGCCACCGCGGTCCCCCTGGGGAGCGCGGTCGTCACGGCGGAAACCACCGCCGCCACGACGCTCACCCTGCGGAGCGCGATCGTCCCGCCCGCGGAAACCACCGCGATCGCCCTGGGGGCCACGGTCGTCCCGCCCGCGGAAACCACCGCGGTCCCCCTGCGGAGCACGGTCGTCACGGCGGTCTCCTCCGCGGTAACCCCCGCCCCGACTGTCGTCACGGCCCCGGGAGCCACCGCGATCATCCCGCCGGTCGTCGCCTCTGTCGTCCCGGGAGCCGCTGTAGCCGGATCGGGAGCGGGGTCCTTCACCACGTCCCCGACCGCCAGGCTCGCCGGAGCGGTCACCACCATGCTCGTTTGCTCCGGAGTCCTCGCGGTCTCCCGATCGGCTGTCCTCAGTCATCCAACCCGTCCGTCAACACTCAAAAGCGCTGCCACCTTGAGCAGTAGCAGCGCGTCATAGTACTCGTGCCCTCCAGCTTACGACATGACATCGCCGCCCACCGCCAAAGCGCCGGCCACCCGACTCCGCCGACCAGTGGGAACTCTCTCCACGGCCATCCCGCACAACACCCCTTTCACAAACGCACAAGCACAGGCACAAAAAAAGAGGGCCAAGACAGCCCCCAAAGAACCACCCCACACACAAAAAAGGAGGGGGCCGCCCACAAGGCAACCCCCTCCCCAACAAAAAACCGTGGCAGCGACCTACTCTCCCACCCCACCACAGGGCAGTACCATCAGCGCAAGGAGACTTAACGACCGGGTTCGGAAAGAGACCG